>NZ_WTEW01000044.1:0-5191 GCF_009795865.1 Gilliamella sp. Pas-s27 | reverse complement strand
ACTTAGTTAACCAAAACAAAGACGAGCGCGGAGAGGGATTTGAGCTACGCACTGATGATTGGGGAGCGATTGCCGCCAATAGAGGTTTATACATCACCACCCAAACCCAGCCTAAAGCCCAAGGCAAACAGCTTGATATGCAAGCGGCCATTGCCCAAATTGAGAATGCCCTCTCCATTGCTAAAGCGCTACAAAATGCCGCCACCCAGTCCGAAGCGCACAGCGCCGATACCGACAGCCAAGACCAACTTAAAGCCAACTTAACTCAGCTAACCCAAAGTGGCTTACTGGCCTATGCGCAAGAAGGGATGGCCCTAACTAGCCCTGAAAATATCCAACTATCGACAGCTAACAGCCTAACCTTAACCAGTGAAAACCAAACCGATATCAACGCCTTAAAAAATATCACCCTATCATCGGCTGAAGCGATTGGTTTATTTGCCCAAAAATCAGGGATGAAACTATTTGCCAACCAAGGTGATATTGAAGTGCAAGCCCAAAATGCTAACCTTAATATGGCTGCCAAACAAGATATCAAAATGGATAGTGTGGATGGCAAAGTTACCATTACCGCCAAAGACAACCTCACCCTTATCTGCGGTGGCTCTTATATCAAAATCAGCAGCGAAGGCATTGAACTGGGTACACAGGATAATATCTATCTTAAATGTAATGTCTTCCAGAAGATGGGGATGGCAGATATGAATATTGATGATTTATCGTTACCCGACATTATTGGTGATTATGCAGTTAAATTTATATGTAAAGATGAATCAGGAAAAATCTACGCCAATGAACGCTACATTGCTACGCTCCCCAATGGCAAAAAGGTGCAAGGTCAAACCGATAAAAATGGATATACACAAGCATTTCATTCTGTGGATGAAAACGAAATAATCACCCTGGAATTAATTAGTAGGTAAGTTTAAATATGCCAAATGATAATGAAAATACTAAAACATGTATAAAATTTAGTGCAAAAACAAGTAAGCTAGAGAAAGGCGAAGTTGTTGCTGAACTAGTGGTTTTAGAAAATGTACCAACTCCTTTATTTGTGTTATTTGCTTATGGGGGGCATGGTGCTAAAGAACTTAAAAAAGCAGCAATAAATAAACGATTAAGATTACGAAAAAAATACCCTGATGCTGAAATCAGAATTATAGAAGGTTTTCTCTATCCCAATGAGTTTAAGCAAGAGTGGACAAAATTATATAATGAACTCACACACCCCGAAACATCTTGTCAATATGCTTTATGGCAAATTCACTATTTTGGTCATGGCGGGCATGATGCGCTTTATTTACAAGGAAAAGGAAATAATATCCATTTTAACGATCAAGACAATATGGAAGTTTTACCTTGGCATCTTAACGAAGGGATTTTTGTTTTACACTCATGTAGAGGTGGAGCATATGAAGATACTTATGATAACAATATGATTAAACAGCAAATTTGTTTGGCTAAAACGATTTCAGAAAAGCAAAAAACCCGTTGTTTAGGGCAAGTGACTTACGGTAATTTTGCTGCTGATATTGAAACTTTTAACCAAGATTTAACCGTAGGTATAGGGGGAATTATTGTAGCTGCATCTGAAACTACAACAGCAGAACAAGACGCAGAAGTTTTCAAATATCGCCCAGACCGCGTATCTAATAAAGCTATTTTACCATTCGCATCTTGCGCCCTATGGGGATATGCTTTAGTTACGGGTGATACGCTTGAAAAAACTTTGTTACGAAAGAAAGATTATGAAGAAAAACTACTTAAACAAGGCGTAATAAATCCTATCTATCCTATTTATGAAGAAATAAAAAAACTTGCACCTAAAAAACAAATTCTACCTTGTCGAGTATTTAATAATGGCACGTTAGAACCACGTATTGTGGAAATTGATGTCTTTAATCAAAATGATTTGGAGTATATTTAATGAATTACCCTACAAAAATAATAATATCGATAAAAAAAAAGTTAATAATTCTAGTTATTGGTCTTTGTGTAATTATCGGTATTGTTCACTTTTATTGTGATAATTCAACAAATTTAGATTATAACCCTATTCAATCGGAAAATATCACTATGGACTATACAATTTATCCTTCAACTATTCCTGAAAATGAATTATTACGCATAGATGAAGCTAAAAAGCTATATCGATATGCATTTGACGATCAAGTCTTCCATGGAGTAGTTGATCCTGATAGCTTAGTAAAATTTATTAAACATGCTTGGCAATGGGATAAAAATGCAATGCCTTATTATTATGACCTTCTTACTTATCAAGAGCTATACAATGATGATGAAAAAGAAGAAGGAATGATGTCATTTACCGAGTTTATGCGCAAATATCGCGATCAGTTAGTGGATAATGCCGGTAACCCACTAGTTGAACCTAAAGTGTTTAGAAGTATTAAAATGAGAGGTTATTTATGGGATAAGTTTGCCGATTTAAAATACCCTAAATTTGCCTTTCAAAAAGGCTGGGGAATGGGTTTTTGTTGGTATGATGAAAAAGGTATTGCGCGTCCATGTCCAGATGATAAATTAGAAGAAAGTATTAAATATCTAAACTATGCCATTGAAGGGGGCTATCATTGCTACGAGGATTTGATTGCTCGAATACTATTCCAACAAGGCGACCATTATAAAGATGAACATTATAAAAAGATTAATAAATTAACCGAATATCGCAAATCGTTAAAATTAGAGGATTTGAAACTGCCGATTGATTATGCGCAGTTAATGGCGGAGCATAGCTCGATTATTGGTATATTACGGGTTACCGAAGCCTATTTATATGGACTAGGTCGTGAACATGATGTTGTTAAAGCCTATGCGTGGTCGCTATTAAGTGATTATGCAAAACAAAAAATAGAAGAACAAGGTAACAATTTGGCTTGGCATGCTTACCAACTTCCCCCAGTTTGGGAATATAACAAGGAAATTCAAACACGTTTAGAAAAAATTCTTAATTCAGCACAACAACAAGCTGCTCAAGACTACCTGACGGAGCTTCAAACCAAGATTATTGATTGGAATTATAATCGCTGGCGAGATCAGATTGATGATTTTCATCCTAAGCCTTAATCATTCCAAAACTACAACATACTCGTTGTTTAGGGCAAGATGGCATCCTTGGTCAATATGAATGATGCTAAGTTATCGCTAAGAGACAATCGAGCAATTGATGCACAAAATAATGTGTGGTTAAAAATTGATGTACTTGATGATAAAAACCGAAAAAGAAGTGGTTGGGTGTTAGTGAATGGTGAAGGTGCTAAGCGGGTCTGTTGTTGGGATTGGTTTGATTTTACGCAGATAAAAGAAACGGCCTCATTAAAAGACATCTACCTTGATGCAGACAAATCCTTAAAACGCAATAAAGACAACCATTCCTTATCAGGATATAAACCAACGATAAAAGAAACATTATCCATTCTTGATAAACAATACCTTGTTGAAGAAAATAAATATACCAGTATAAAAGAAGCGAGTTTTCAAGGTATTGTAAATAAACCGATATTGTACTCGGCATTAAGTCGCTTATTAATCAATTATAAAAGCGAATGGTACAGTAAAGTTGATGCAGAGGGAAAACTGCCGGAATGGGAAGAATTAAACAGCGAGATGACCGAAGATGCTAAAAATCTATTAGGTTATTTACAAACGGGTGATGAAGCAAAATTCGAGGCATATTTAAGTAGTGTCGGTAAAGCAAAGGACTCGCCTGAAGCGAAAGGGTTTGAAACATTAAGACGAGAAATAAGCCGTTTTCCTGCTGATTATAAAGAATCCCCCTCGAAAAAGCTGACTAAAGCGCAGTTTGAATTTTATGCCAAAATGGAAGCATTAGAAAAACAAGTAACAGCTTGGGAAAAGACCAAAGAGAAGATAAAAAAGATGTTGTGGTGGGATGATGTAGCTAAAGGCTTAGCCAAGTTAAAGCAACAAAACGACACGCCCCCAGAAAATGGCGAGGCAACCAATGCCACAACAGCTACAACCACCGCAACAGACACCACCCCACCTGCCACGCTTAGCGCTGATGGCAAGGCGTGGTTTATTCATCCTATAACAATGCATATTTTTAATTTTGAAAATTGTGTTTGTAATAAGTGTATAAATGAAAATCAATTTAAATCAATAATTCCTAATGATATTTTGCATAATGGATTATTTTATAAAATGAATAATGATTTGAAACATACGTCACTAAGTACATTTCTTTTAAAACTAAATAAGTATTTTATTCAATACAATGTTAATAGCTGCCTGCAGAAAGCGCATTTTATATCACAGATATTATGTGAAAGTGATTTTTTTAGGACTGCAGAAGAATATAAAAATAAAGATGGCTCAACGCCTTCTCATTGGAATAATTATAAAGGAGGTGCAAATTATCATGGTAGAGGGCTTATTCAAATTACCCACGACTATAATTATGACTCTTTTGGTAAATATATTAATAATAACACGCTTAAAGATAGCCCTGATATAGTATGTTCTAGTTTAGATTTTACAATAGAATCTGCATTTTGGTATTGGATAAATGGAAGTGCATGGGGAAATATTAATAGCATTGCAAAAAATAATGACTTTCTTAAAGTTACCATGGCTATAAATGGTGGATATAACCATGTTGTAGAAAGAAATAAAGCACTTATTACTTTATACGATAAGTTTAATATTAAAAACTGCCTTTTATATCACGATGTTAAATTTGATAACTATTCTTTTGGTACAAGCGCAATGATTAATAGTAAATGGTATGAAAATAACAAAAATAAAGTACAAGAAGTTGAAGAGGCTTTAAGCAATTTTTATACAACATTACAAAAGGAAAATTAATATGAAAAAATCTTTTATTTTTATTATTTTGTTTTATTTAAGTTTTCCTTTATATGCTCAAATATGTGATGAAACTAAATCAAATGATCTAAAAGGGCAGTTTATCAATGGTGATAAATTTAATGGTAAATATACATATTGCCGTTTCGATAAACCTGAAGAAGATATAATTTCGCAAATTGAGTTTAGCTTGAACATAAATGGAAATGTAAATGATTATATTTATATAGGTGGAATTAACTGTAGTAGCTCAAACTTAACCTGACAGACACCTATTACTCATCGGTTTTCATTTTAACAAAATGCGTGTCCGATGAGCAAAATAAATTCTCCAATTGCTTTTCCT
>NZ_WTEW01000043.1:0-5641 GCF_009795865.1 Gilliamella sp. Pas-s27 | reverse complement strand
AAATGGCGGTATAAAAATGCTAGCACCGGGTGATGTTCAGATTGAATCTGCTAGCTTTCGCATATTAGGACCTTCAAATTATCAAGTACCAGAAGTTGAATTACCAAAAGGCGACACATGTTCGGAGTCAGCATAATGGAAAAACAATTACTTAATCTTTTAGATAATGAAACAGCACGTAAACAATATCGTTATCTATTAATTGATCATTTAGTTTCGCTAAGTTATTTTCATATATTATCAATTGATAGTTTGCAAGAAAATCTAGGTAAAGAAGCTATCCAAGTTGTGCCAAGACCTGATTTAGCTCACGATCAGCGTCATTGCCCAAAGTTAGTTGTGATCGCAAAACCTGATGAACCAATCAATAAAAGATTAGTTCATTTTATTAGTAATCAACTAAAGGAAGAAGGTTCGCTACCAAAACGATATTTGTGTGGCTGTATAGTTAGCGAAAACATCCCTCAATTTTTAAGTGATCAACTGATTAACATCGGTTTAAAGTTAGGTCAATTAATTGGGGGCCGTTTTGTTCCTTTTTATGAACCGTTTCGAATGTTTTTATTGCAAGAAGGCAATAAAATTTGTCCAGATTGGTTACCAACCTTATTAAGTTGCTGTAGTACTTACTGTTTTACATCCTTCACCAATCATTTGCAGGTTATTCAATCATTATCTTATACCCCTGAACCCTTTGATCTATTTGTGACAGAAGAAACTAAAAATTTTTTAAAACAATCTGTTCAGTTATATCACTTAACTGTAGCTTGGCAAAATATTTGTGAAAATCAAAATAAAAATATTGAAGATTCAGACATATTATTATTAGCTGATTTTTATAACAAAGCAAAAATAGAAGGGTTAGAAGATAGCAACGATCTATTTACGTTATCATTAGTGCTTATGCGCTATAAAGACCGATTAGACCCTAAATCGTTAAAAGCTGCGATAGCTAAAGCAATAGATGAACCGGGCACTTTAGCACAGCATTTAAGTCAAATAGAGCTAGAACAATAATAACAAAGGAATATATCATGGAAAAAATAGACCCTAATATTTTTACTGAAGCAAAAAATGCCTCGGAAATGGCTGGTGGTGGATGTGGTACTTGTCAACGAAACGGTATGCCATTTTTTTTAGTCCGTCAATCGGTTATTAATCCTAATGCTTACCATGAAATAGATTGGTCAAAAAACGTGCCTAAATTGGCTGATAGGCGCCCTAGCAAGGCATTAACGAAGCATACGTATGCTTTAAGAATGTTACGCAAAGGATATGTTTATGTATTAATGGAACAAAATGGCAATCGAAAATTATTAGGCTACGAAGTGACCTCGAAAGGGGCGTTAAGACACCGCTCCATTTACCATATGAAAAAATATGAGATTGAAGATTTGGCTGAAAAATGCACTAAAATGAACCATAATGTGCCCGCTATTTTTGCTAATATTGATGTATTAAATGCAACGGTATGGATAGCTTATAGCCGTCGAGCTTGGTCAAAAGATATTGAAGATTATTACCGTTCTCCAGATGCCGATTTAAGGCGATTTACCAAAGTAACGATAAACGATAAAACCCGAAACGATCCTACCGCTTTAACCGATGGGCGTAGTTTTGCTTTCAATGATTTACTCGACAAAAATAAAGCGCCTTATTTACCTGAGTTTTTCTTTGAAAAAAAAGATTTTAATGTACGTTTTCCAAGTGCACATGAATTTTATGATTATTCACATAAAGACAATTTAAAGGCAATTGCAGATATAGCAAAAAAATTTGAAAATCAGTATCAATGTAAAATAGGCTGCATTGTGTTAGAAGACACCTTCGGCATAGCCGAAGAGCTTAATGCACAACGATTGCGGGACTTTGACCCTATTAATAATGCCCTTTTAGAGCACGAACGGGAAATAGAGAAAAAATTAACCGATGCCTATAATGAAAAAATAGCGGATTTTACACCATCAGATAGTTGGTTAAATTCGTCTAATGAGTTACCACAGCTGTTTTCATACGCGAAAGATTATTTTCAAAGCCTTATCAATCCGAATATTGATGATAATCAAAGTAACACAGCACCATTATTAACCATCCCCTTAAAGCCCAATACAAATACCCGCAAATATTATCATGAATATTTTTCCACTAATCGAGCCTATAAACGTAGGATTGTGTCTTGTATTGACGCTTATAAAAAAGGATTGAAGAACTATTTTGCGAATCAAATAGAGCAAGAAAATGAAAAAGACGGTAAATATAATGAAACACAATATAAGGATGTTTATGAACCCGCAACAAATATGAGCAATATTAGAGATTATAAATTATATGATTACAGCTTACGGATTGAAAAATTAAAATCAGAAGGTTGGAAAGAAGTTGCCTTAACTGATGAAGAAAAAACAGTATTATTAAAACAAAAAAATCAATCTCAAATTCCTTATAACAACTATGTCAGTGTACACCGTTTTTCATTAACGAAAGAAGGTGCAGTACAATCTAAATTTGATAAAGAATGGGCAAAACTGTCTGCACGGCTAGATAAGGGTAAACTAGACGCATTTCGCCAAGAGGAAAAAAAACTATTTGACGAAATTGTTGAAGATATCCGCAAAATATCAATCGATTATTTAGTTTATGTCACTTGGCTTTTTGGTTATAAAGATAAAAAAATAGAAGAAAATAAGAACTCCGAAGAGAACAAAAACACCGAAGAAAATAAGAACTCCGAAGAGAATAAAAACACCGAAGAAAATAAGAACTCCGAAGAGAATAAAAACACTGAAGAAAATAAGAACTCCGAAGAGAATAAAAACACTGAAGATAAAAATTCTGAATATGTTATCAAATTAGCTGACTATAATGAGGTCGAGTTTTGGAAGCGAGAGCAAGAAAACGACTACTCAAAAGACCACTTAGGCTATTTTGAAGATGTGATTGCCATATTACAAGGTAATTTACAAATTGCGAAGTTACCTGAACAGTTTGGCTTATGGAACAGCCTATTACGAGATGAAAATTCCATCTATTTTCATCTGTTAAAAGGTCAAGATAATAACTTGTATGAATTGCTACTAAAACAACGTACCGATGAAATGCAGCAAAATCAAGATGCAGCAAACCACAAAACGGATGTAACAATTCTCAATGAATTAGTGGGCAAAATTAACGATATTTTGAATTTGCCAATTGATGCGAAAAATACGACCTTATTTGTGGATAAAATGGAAGTATTAACGAGTTGGATGGCTGCCAGTGTTGCTAATCCACCAAAGAACGCTAAGTTAATTAACGATATTTTAATAAAAGATCATGGCACAGAACTGCTTAAAATGTTTTCGGGTATTGAGCATAGGCGTATAAGTTTTCCTGTCAAAATTAAAAACCTACCCAAAGTTTATGAAATTTTGATGGAGCATTCAGATGTATCATCGGTAAGTATTGATAAAAATTCCAAGCTGTATAAGCTATCAAGAGTATCGGATACCGATAAGCGCTGGCAATTTGAAAGCCAACTGACTAAAAAACAGCTCGAAAAAACGGTTCAAATGGAGTTTATGGTATTGGCTGATGATATAGCCTCAATGAATAACATAATTGATGAGTTGAAAAAAGGCGGCAATTTAAAAGAAACCACCCTTGCGAAAGCCAAAAAGGTATTAGGCGCTGAAATTAAACACGCTCACCAATTTAGTGGCGAGCTAACCTTAGCTGACCTTGAAATAGCAATGGTACAAGCCAAACGACGAATCAAGTTCGATGCCACCAAAGGTATTTTGATGAATGGGATAATGATATTTTTGCACGGAATTTTATACAGTCAAAATAGGCAAGAATTCGAGGCTCAATGTCGTGAAATGCGGCAAGAAGTGAGAGATGAAATTCTTAATGACATGATAAAGACTAGTGTCGTTCTGTCGTTAATGTCGGCTGAAATAATGGCCCACACGATTAAGCTAGTTGGTAGTGCATTACCCAAAACCAATATCTTTACCACCATGATACCGGGGGGGGAGAAATTCATAAAAGTCACCGGGGGAACGCTAGCGCTAATTACAATATTGGATGGGGTCATGGATATTTATAAAGGAATCCAATATATTACTAATGGAGACAATATTGATGGAGGTTTAGTTGCCTTGGGGGGGGGAGGGGCTTTAATCTCTGGAGGTATAGGTTTATATGGTGTAATATTTTCTCTTACCCTTTCAGTTGCGCTTTTAGCTATAGCTTTTGCCGTTATTGGTGCAATTTTGGTGTATATAGGCTCAGAAGCCGATCGTTGGTCGCCCATGGAAGTGTGGTTTAACCGTTGCTACTTTGGTAACCATAAACATCCAGAAAAAGGGGAGCCTTATCCTCTCACCGCAGTTGGCACCAGTGCCGCGTTGAATGACTATTTTACCTATCTTTCAGGTGTTTATTTGGCTTTAAATTATCAATCTTATGATATGGAGTTCTTTTTGGACGATATTCGTAATGATTCTGATGAAAACGCTGCATTAATTTATGCGGGTGGGCTGCATGTACATATTAAACTGCCCAATTTTGATGTACAAAGCCGTTATACCTGTATGGTCTATCTAACTGATTCTGAAGGGCAATCGGCTAAGGTCCAAATTGTAAAAGGTAAAGACGATGAAAATCTGAATGTTATGGTATCACCCAATCAATGTAATCATGATTTAGTACGTTGGGTTAAATCGAAAGCCTACCCTATCGGATCAAATATAAATGCTACCGTGGCGATAGACCAAAAAGTGGCTGAATTAAGGGTAAAAGCCAAAAAAGTGATTGGTATATTACATTACTGGCAAGGTAAAGACGCCAAATCGCCCCTACGCATTGAACATATTATCAATTAAAAAGGAGAACATAATAATGCCATCAAAGTATCAACCACAAGTCTCATGTTGGCGCGAAGATTTATACAAAGGGGTTTATACAAAAAAATTACATTTAAGTAATAATAAAAAATTACGTTATGCTAATGATGATTATTGTGAATTTTCAAGACGATTAACAGGGATGAGTCCTTTGCTTCGTATACTTATGATAACTATTGCTTCTGCAACTGTTTTATTATTATTAGTAGTCTTGTACTTTGTTATACCAATTATTTTTTTTGAAAAAAGTAAAACTAGATTTATATTTATACCATGTTGTCTATTAGTGTTTTTTGGTATGTATATCTTCTTTCTAATGGCTTCGAATATTTTTTTTGCTCCTGAAGATTGTCCCATTCGTTTCAATCGAAAAACAGGTAAGGTTTATATTTATGACCATTTCCTATTATATTTTGGTTCATTAAGAACGTTTATTCGCTCGCCCTTTAGAGCTAAAGAGATAACCGTTAAAGAATTTAATTGGGCAGATATTCAAGGGTGTATGACCTCAGTATCAGCGCCTCTTGCTAGTGGCGGAATGGTTAGAAGCTATCGTCTAGAATGTGTAGTATGCGAGCCTAATACCACTAAAGTGATTGACTACTTTCTACTAGCAGCTTATAGCAGTTTAAGCTATGACGAATGGATGTGGATAAATAGCTATATGGCGTTTTATGATAATAATTTGGATGGGGAATTGATGCCAGAAGAAGAGTTTACATGGCCAATCAAAGTCAACTGGCCAGAAGAAATCG
>NZ_WTEW01000042.1:0-6358 GCF_009795865.1 Gilliamella sp. Pas-s27 | reverse complement strand
CGAGCCATCGGTATACCATCCGATGGCTTCGACATTATAACCATCAATCCATAGTGCTTCGCCCCAAAGAAATCCATTACGATATTCATAAGTTACACCATTAAGCAACTCTCCTTGATAGTATGTTGTATCATTGCCATAATCATAATAGTCTCCATCTTCATCTTCATCTTCATCTTCAATCACATCAAAATCTATTTTTAATGGACTACTATTATGTTTAAAAAAACCATAATCATCTTCTGTTGTGATTGCACCTTGGGTAATTTGGTAAACTTTATGCAATGTTTGTTCACGATGGTCATAAGCCAATCCACTAAACAATACATCATTTAAAAAGTACAAGCCGTCAATCTGTTGCAAATAACTTAACTCTACCCGAATGGGTAGGTTTATATTATGGTTTTTTTGAATGAGGTTCATTTTTATGTTCTGTCTTTTATAAAGTTGGTTAACCTTGATAGCGTAGTTCAAAGACTTGTAATGTTTCGGATATTAGTTTGATATCACAATGTACTTGTAACTGGAATGCTTTTAGGAATGTCCAGATTTCCTGATTACGATGTTCGCGCTGTTGATAGGCCATAATTCTAGCTTGCTTATCTACTGATTGTTCGTGGCTATAATCCATTGTCTTTTTATTTTCTTCAATCGATAATTTTTTTAAATTACTAAATTGGGCAATTTTTGCGAATAAAGAGATAGGAAAGTTACATTGCCGTAAATTAAGCACAGTAATTTGCTCAAGTGGTAATGTATTTAGTAGGTAGTTAAAATCGTTTTGATTAACATCAGCAGTTACTTTTCTATTAACTGGACAGTAGTCAAATAATAATCCTGAACTTGAGTCTAGTCTAATTTGACAATGCTGTTTAGCTTGTATGGCAAATAGCAATGTCAATAGGGCATGGTTACGTTCGTCACACTGTTGCTGTTTTATCTTTCGTTCTTGCTCAGGCATTCTTTCTAAGTCAAAATCACTTACCCCTCTTTCTTTAAAAAAGATGTATTTTAAGTTGGGTAAATCCATTAATTTGGTTAATACTGGTAAAGATAAATACTGAGTTGATAACGTTAATTTTTTAATTGTATGAAATTGGGTATGATTAACAAAATAGTGGAAATTATCTTCACGTTGAATATTAAGCATAATATCCTCAGCCAATGGATAATACGCCAGTAATCCTTTTAGGTTATTGAGGGGTAAGGGTAAATCATCTCGTTTAAACAAGTTTCCCAAATCGGCAATATTATCTACAGCTAACGCACAAAATTTAATTTGATTTTGATCATTAAAAGTTAAGTTAACGAGTGCTTGCTCTCTTATAATATCAATATTAGTCAGCTGTTTATAATTCCACTCAACTTTACATGTGTCTTCAACATAATCTGTTTCATACTCGTATATTAATCCCGAGCCATCGGTATACCATCCGATGGCTTCGACATTATAACCATCAATCCATAGTGCTTCGCCCCAAAGAAATCCATTACGATATACATAAGTTACACCATTAAGCAACTCTCCTTGATAGTATGTTGTATCATTGCCATAATTATAATAGTCTTCATCTTCATCTTCATCTTCATCTTCAATCACATCAAAATCTATTTTTAATGGACTACTATTATGTTTAAAAAAACCATAATCATCTTCTGCTGTGATTGCACCTTGGGTAATTTGGTAAACTTTATGCAATGTTTGTTCACGATGGTCATAAGCCAATCCACTAAACAATACATCATTTAAAAAGTACAGGCCGTCAATCTGTTGCAAATAACTTAACTCTACCCGAATGGGTAGGTTTATATTATGGTTTTTTTGAATGAGGTTCATTTTTATATTCTGTTTTTTATAAAGTTGGTTAACCTTGATAGCGTAGTTCAAAGACTTGTAATGTTTCGGATATTAGTTTGATATCACAATGTACTTGTAACTGGAATGATTTTAGGAATGTCCAGATTTCCTGATTACGATGTTCGCGCTGTTGATAGGCCATAATTCTAGCTTGCTTATCTACTGATTGTTCGTGGCTATAATCCATTGTCTTTTTATTTTCTTTAATCGATAATTTTTTTAAATTACTGAATTGGGCAATTTTTGCGAATAAAGAGATAGGAAAGTTACGTTGTCGTAAATCAAGCACAGTAATTTGCTCAAGTGGTAATGTATTTAGTAGGTAGTTAAAATCGTTTTGATTAACATTAGCAGTTACTTTTCCATTAACTGGACAGTAGTCAAATAATAATCCTGAATTTGAGTCTAGTCTAATTTGACAATGCCGCTTAGCTTGTATGGCAAATAGCAATGTCAATAGGGCATGGTTACGTTCGTCACACTGTTGTTGTTTTATCTTTCGTTCTTGCTCAGGCATTGTTTCTAAGTCAAAATCACTTACCCCACTTTCTTCAAAAAAGATGTATTTTAAGTTGGGCAAATCCATTAACTTGGTTAATACTGGTAAAGATAAATACTGAGTTGATAACGTTAATTTTTTAATTGTATGAAATTGGGTATGATTAACAAAATAGTGGAAATTATCTTCACGTTGAATATTAAGCATAATATCCTCAGCCAATGGATAATACGCCAGTAATCCTTTTAGGTTATTGAGGGGTAAGGGTAAATCATCTCGTTTAAACAAGTTTCCCAAATCGGCAATATTATCTACAGCTAACGCACAAGATTTAATTTGATTTTGATCATTAAAAGTTAAGTTAATGAGTGCTTGCTCTCTTATAATATCAATATTAGTCAGCTGTTTATAATTCCACTCAACTTTACATTTGTCTCCAACATAATTTGTTTCATATTCGTATATTAATCCCGAGCCATCGGTATACCATCCGATGTCTTCGACATCATAACCATCAATCCATAGTGCTTCGCCCCAAAGAAATCCATTACGATATACATAAGTTACACCATTAAGCAACTCTCCTTGATAGTATGTTGTATCATTGCCATAATTATAATAGTCTCCATCTTCATCTTCATCTTCAATCACATCAAAATCTATTTTTAATGGACTACTATTATGTTTAAAAAAACCATAATCATCTTCTGCGGTGATTGCACCTTGGGTAATTTGGTAAACTTTATGCAATGTTTGTTCACGATGGTCATAAGCCAATCCACTAAACAATACATCATTTAAAAAGTACAAGCCGTCAATCTGTTGCAAATAACTTAACTCTACCCGAACCGGTAGGTTAAGCGCAGTTTTATTTTTTATCTTATTCATTTTATTATCCTTCTCGCCCTGTTCTAACTTTAATTAGAGGATCTAAAATACCACTGCAATTAGCGCAGGCTTTAAATGCTTTTAGATAATCGTCTTTTTTCGGATTTTTGGTTTTAAAAGTATATACTTCAATTTCGTGTAAATATTCTTCGGGATCTAATCCTCGCATTCGCAGTTGTTTAAATACATCATCAACAGCTACTATTTCAGCATGGGCACCGGGCATACCATTAAAATTTGATAGATGATCTTTATGTTTGATTAAATAGTTTTTTATTAACTTCGCTGTTAATTTATCCATTTTTCTATCTGGATAGAAAGATCGTAATGTTGCGATATAACCTTCAATATCAATAACGCTAATCGGGGCTGAATTACCAGTAAATTTACCCTGTACAACTACTTTAGCTTTAATCGCACTTTGTAAATCAAACGGTAAATTGCCAAATTCTTTTGCATTTTCAAATATAATGCCTTTAATTGTACAAGTTGCTTTTGATATGGCAACTCTTTTTTTCCATTTGGCATCTTTTTCTATTTTAGCTCTAACCTGACCTGGATAATTTGCTATATACTCAAAACTTCTAGCTTCTGCAATAATTGAATTTACTATCGTTTTACTGTAAAGCTGGTTATCTATCCTTGCTAGAACTTGTACTCGTTGATCGCTTTCTGGTGTCTTTGATGAAGGAGGAAGTAATGCTTGCTTTGTTGCCTCGTATGGATTGTCAAGATTTAAATGCTTATTAATTTCGTTTTTTAGAAATATTTCGGGTTCAGGATTAATATTTAAATAATGTAAATATTCATTGCTAGGTATAAAAATATTTTGGGTAAGTGTGGATGGTGGCTCTATATTTTCGCCCAATAATGGTAATAATTTAAATTCTTGTAATTGTCTGAAAGCGGCTCTTGTTTCTGGTATTGTGGCTGGTGCTGTCGATTGGGGAGGTAAAGTTTCGCCATGTTCAATGATAACAATACTTGGATCGTTTAATATGGCATCGACCTCTTCTTTTGTCAATTTTTTCAGTAGCGATGCGTCTTCTGAGATAAAATTAAAGTTAGCAAGGGAGCTTTTGATATTAACGTAACTTAATGCCCCAATGGTTATTCCCGCTGCGATTAATCGTAAAATTCTTGACAGTTTTTCATCTGGCGGGATAGTTTTATCTTCCATTGTTGAATAAATGGCCGAAGCAATTTCGCTAGAAATCATAATAGTTTGAACACTATTAGCCGTAACTTCACCAATAAGTATCGCTTTTATGGCATTTGTTTTACCTACTTGCTGAGGCAAGAATGCTAATGGCTTCCATGCTACCAAGGCTTTCATTGAGGCCATTCCTAATATACTTGCAATAATGGTTAATGAGTCTATTCCATCATCTTTCCAGTTACTAAAGCCCGAATTATAACGTTGCGTTATATTAATCACTGATGCTGCACTACCCGCTACGGCTGAAGCTGCCATAGCCCATAATGCAGCCGTCGCTACCTGTCCACCAGGTATAAAAATTAAGATGGCACCAGCAACGATAGATGCACCAATTGCAAACCAGCTCAGTGCATTAGAAATGCTATCTAACAAAGTTGAACCATCTGTTGTGAATTGATGTTCTTGCGAATAATGTTGATCGTATATATCCCAACTAAGTAGCCCTTCACCATCATATTTCGGTATTTCTAGTGTTGGATGGCTAGAGCAAAGATAACGACATTTTAATATGCCATCAGGGTAACGATTATCACTTTCCCATTTTTTTAAAGCATCAAGTACCGCCGTTTGCTCGGTATCACCTTCACCCTTAAATACGCCACACCAACCTTGTAGTGTTGGGCTAGTCCAATCTAATAAATAAGCTTTATTATCTTTATAAAAATAACAAACCTGTAATAAAATTGAATTTGTGTCAGGGTACTCGTTAGAATAATGTCTTGCGGTAATAATTTTGAAATTTTCTTTATGAGTATCTGGTATTTTTTTAAGCAAATATTCTAGCTTTTCACAATATGTTTCCATATTTTGGATGCGTTCTTGATATTTGCTTTCTTCATCTTCACTAAGCTGGCTTTTGGGTTCTAAAGCGTGAATTACGTCAATCTGCTTTTTTAAGTTGTGTAGCACGTTGAATGGATTTTCAGTCTCTTCAAAAGTACCGCTGTCATAACTTAAGCATTCATCTTCGCTGATGACGTGTTGAACATAGTAATAATTTTTGGGGTTTGGATCTAATAAACTTTTTTTTACGGTACAAACTACGGTATGCACCCCTCTTAATGTCCATTTGGCATCTAGCCATTTAGGTCCATTGGGGCCACTAATGTTACGCTGTTTTTTTTTGTCCTCATCACTGTGATTAACACAACACCAACGAATAATTAAGTTTTCTACATCTTTCGCTTCAGGATTAACCTTTCTTAAAAAAAATGACATTTTTTTATTTTTAATCACATATTTTAAGGATGGCTCTGTTACAATTTTGTAGTCTTCTAAATTCATTGTTTTAAATCCTATTGTTTTTATTATTTTTTATTATTTTTTAGGTCAGCTCTATCTAAAAGATAATCAATTAGGTTTTTATGATTGTTATATGGTCCAATTGATTTTTTTAATGTTTTTGCTAGATCTTCATGATAGATCTGTTTATAAACCTCACTTGTTTTGGCAACAATTTCTTCTGCATAACTTAAGTAATCAATTATTGCATTAGCATTGCCCACCTCAATGGCTTTATGTAGTCGTTGTGCATTAGCTTTGGCTAAAATATCATCTTGATCAGGATAAGCGTAAGCATATTCTATGCCAAGCGGTACATTTTTTAATACTACCCTTCCTTCACGGTCTAATTTTCCTTGTCGCAATTCCCCATTCTTAAAACGCACAACATATTTTGTCATCGGAATCGGATAACCATCTTCTGTTTTAAGTTCTAGCGTGATGCCTTCTTGCATATCTTGCTCGGTAAATAATGCTGGTACATCTATTGGGTCATAATTCAATATTGCCCCCCCCATTTTCTGCAACACATTACACTTAAGATAGATATTATCCTGTGTACCCAGTTCGATACCTTCGCTGCTGATTTTGATATAAGAGCCACCGCAGATAA
>NZ_WTEW01000041.1:0-6624 GCF_009795865.1 Gilliamella sp. Pas-s27 | reverse complement strand
GAAAGACCGCATTACCATCGCTGTCGGTTTTTCCTTCCGGCCAATATTGAATTGCGCAAATCACTTCAAACTCACCATTTACTCGACCTAATAATTGGTTAATTCCAAATAGAC
This sequence comes from Gilliamella sp. Pas-s27, assembly GCF_009795865.1. Classification (NCBI taxonomy): domain Bacteria; kingdom Pseudomonadati; phylum Pseudomonadota; class Gammaproteobacteria; order Orbales; family Orbaceae; genus Gilliamella; species Gilliamella sp. Pas-s27. The sequence continues at coordinate 6,510 of NZ_WTEW01000041.1, read as the reverse complement.
CAATATTAGGTGCTTTAGGCTCAGACGACGTTGCATCGGTATTGGCTTGGGTGGTGGTGTTGTCCTTTTCATCTTCTTCATAAGGATCTGTTTTTACCGCAATATCAATTGTTTGTTGCATTTTGTACCAAGTTTCTAATGCTTGATTTGGTTTATCGGGGTCAGCTTTCAAATAATCATACCTTTCTTGCTTTTTGTCCCTTACCATATTTTCATTCACTAGTTTAAAACATTTGGTGTTACATTGAATCGGCTGAACAGTTAATTCCTCACTGCCATGACTAACCTGCAAAATAGTATCGAATTGCTCACCGCGATGGCGGATGGTGATCTCGCCTTCAAATGTTGCTTTATCTTCGACAAAATCGGGTAACTGCATCACTAAATGTAACTTGTACGGTAGAGCGTTTTGGGGGGTGTTTATGATATCAATCACTTCGCTTTGATCATCGGATCCCCAGACTATGCCATTTATGCCATTAACTTTATAGGGTGGTGCTTTATCTTTATTTTTTTTACCTTCATCGATCAGTTCACGAATTTGAACCTCGTAATGTGCGGTTCGACAAAATCCTTTGCGCGAAGCAAGGTAAAAATCCTGTTCGGATAAATAGTTACCCGTATCGCTAATGGGATAAGGCGGATACAAGTCATTGCGAGCAAATTTACCAAAAATTGAGCGGTTGATCCATTTGTCCATTTCGTCCCAGTTACTGCCGTCGTCATAAGTACCAAATAGAAAGTTGATCACAAATGGTGCTAAAAACAGCACGATTACCCACGGGGCGGCAATGCCCAATGCAATGCTTAGCCCAGCTGCAGCAAACCCAATGGTTGAGCTTATCATAAATCCTACTGCACCGGGATCACCACGGGTTACGGCATTCATTGAGCGACATAGATCCCCAAAACTGTCGATTATGGCAATGGATTTAGCCGCATAACCTAATACTTTGCCAGCTTTACCAATTTTACCAAGTAAATCTGTAAGTGTTTTGTCGCGCTCGCCAAACAGTGCTTTTAGTTTTATGCCATCAAGAATGGCATAAGATGCAGTTAAAGCGATATCAAGATACGTTCTTAATAATGCTCTTGAAACTTTGTCGATAAATGCGGAATCCGTTAATGTATTCAAATTAGTTTTCAAACCATTAATTTGTAGGTATTGATAAGCAAGTGTAAAGACATTCATAGCGCTAGATACTGACGTATCATACACTGCTGTACGCCATTTTTTTTCTGCATTATATTTAGCTGTGTTTAGTTGTTCATAATCAACTAGGTGGGCATCTTTGAATTTATCTACATTAGCATTACCTCGACTAGTGTTCATTGATTTTTCAAACATTGCCCGTTCACCTTCATTGCTAAATGTCAGTAACATATCTAATTCAACATATGTTTTTTTTGCCTTAGCTATGTCTCGTTTTTTAAGTTTAAATCTTTCTTGCGTTGACGAATAGTTCCCGCGGATACGAGCACCATCGGTGGTTATTAGGTTGCCATTATTACTTTGAGCATACACAACCTGTGATGAACTACCAAGATTATCTAAAAATTTTTGTAGATTGGATACTGGCACTTTTACTTTATATTGTTTATGAGTTGCCGTTGTAAACATATTCATTGCTTTAATCAAGTGAGTATCAACCACAGCGACATTAAGGTTATAAGTATTATTATTAGAAAGGATTTTGGCGATATTACTCATTGATAATTTGATCAGTTCTTCTTTTATATAAGCCCCGACTGTTACATTACCGTTAAGCTTTAAATTCAAGATTTGTTTGATTCTTTTGATATTCTTTTTAGCACCCGACAAAGGATTATTGACTTTGGTGTTTCCTTTTGTTATTCCTTTACTGCGATTAGCTAAAATCTTTTTAACATCTTGCGTTAACTGCTTATCGGCTTCCGGTATATTTCCTGATGCAACATTAAACAGTGAATAAGCACCTTCATAGCCCTCGATTAAATAATGATAAATACTGTTTTCATTGTTTATCAGCATTGACCATAGCTTGTCTTGCTTATCTAAATAAAAGTTGCCGACAGAATCATTATCTAAAATAATCAGCAAACTTGATAGCACTAGAATATGCTGGTCAGAGGTATCGGGATCACATTCGGTTAACCAAAAAGGAACGGTGTTTTGCTCACCAAATAACCATAATAAATATGTAAAATAATCTTCTGATACTTGTTCAACATAGGTTAATAAATTTTGGTAAAGGGTTTTATCTAACGCTTTATATTTGACTATTGATTCGTTATTAAGACGCTCTGATTCTTTATCATCCCAGTTTTTATCCCTTTTCCATTCGGAAACTTTGTCTTTAGCATTGGGATATTTGACAACCACAACATCATAACCCTCTATTGTGCGTAATTTTTTCTCAGTTTGATAAATAGCTAAAATGTCTTTTTTTTGCTTATCTGAGATATTAATAACTTCATAATCACCTAGTGGGGGAGCATCATCTACTTGAGCACCACTTATACTGATCTCGCTGATAAATCTAAAATAAAAAAAACAAGCAACTTTATTTAAAAATGCTTTATATGCTGGTATAGGTATTGTAAATTTATTTTCGATCGCAAATTCAGTATCACCCACCACATCTAATACAAAAATTTTATCCAATAAGTCCTGACCATTATCCCCTTTATAAAGCTCAGTTTTTAGCACTAACTTTGCCTCTTGTTCGGCATATCTTTTTAAATCTTTATTATAAGAACCATTTGGTTGATAAAAGGCAAATAAAATACAATCTGATGCATCTTCTATTTGGTTATTCAGTTTTAGTATATCTTTATAATTTTCAATACTATTATATTGGTTGCGCGCATAGCTGGTTTCGGGTTTAAAGTAAAGAAAGGGGTGCCCTGATGCATGGTTTTGTTGTTTAGTAAAATAATCTTCAATGGCTTTTGTCCTTTTACCGACTAAATTAGCCATAATTGCTGGGATTTTATTTAGATATTTGTTAATTAACCATTGTTGCGTTGGTAATGCAAAGTCCAATACTTTAAGATTTTCATACACCGCTTTATACTGCTGGTTATACCGAAGATCTAAAATATTTTCTTCATAAAATGATTTAATAATATCTGGATCAATATCACCACCTAGCTGTGTTAATTCTTCAAGAATAATATCTTTGGTGGTTTTTCCCAAATTTTTCCTTAGCCTTTTTTGAATCGCAATCGCTTGCTCTTGGCTTCGGCCAGCAAGCCCATTAATTACTGGTGCTAATAACTGTCTTCGTTGTACCGATAGCTCTTCAGCTAAACCTAAATTGTCTTCAATCAATATTACGCCAATTTCATCAGTTTGGTAATTTGAATTTGCTCGTGCTTCACCTTGGTAACCCTTTATCGTCTTTTTAAAACTTTCATTCAGCCCACCAGCTTCCTTTTTTAGCGAGTTAAAATGGCTAGCAGTACAAAAAAGATGTTTAAAATAATGAAGTACATCTGATGTGCTACTGCTTATGATTTTGTTTAAATCGACGTCTTTAGTATAAAAAACTCCTTTGCCTATCGCTTTGTCAATGGGGGTGTTTAATGAAGTAGATTCTTTTGTTAATTTAGCTCGATAATCTTTTTGTTGTTCTTCATCAAAATAATCAAGCACCTCTTTATTACTACATTCTATTTCAACTAGATAACGTTTTATGGAAGTTACTTTGGTATCATCACCATTTTGTTCTGTGCCATTTGTTTCACTAGCTTTGGATTGATGCGACGTTTTTGCCTGATTATCACCGGCTTTACGGATAAAATCATTAAACGAAAAACTTCTTTGCCCTTTTGAAACAGCCATCTCTGTAGGATTAGTCTTGGTTAAATCAACAACGGTAAAACGTTCATCTCGTTTCTCTTCGTTTTTACGATAAAATTCAATGACGTCTTTATCCCAACGACAAGGGCTATAGGCTATCCACGCTTTATCATAAATTTTATTATCTAATGTAATAAATTTCGCTTTAAACTGATGCCCCTCCGTAACGCAAGATGATGGTAGTTCTTTGGGTCTTGATCCTTTGATATCTCTTAACTCTCTCAACCGAAAAGCACCTGAATGAGTGACTACAAAAGCTTTCACTTTTAATAGATTAAGATCCGTTCCCTCCCAATCTTTAACTGATTTATTCTTTTGTAGCAAAATATAGACGTACCCTTCTCTTAACGTTCGGTAGGCATATTTAAAATGCTTTAGCGTTTCTGTAGGTTCTCGATCGCCTAGCGCTAACATGCCTTGATCCCATTTGATACCTTTAAAATTTTTAGGCACAATACTTTTTCGAACTAAAAAAAGTGGAAAACCCAATCGCTCGCAAGCACCACATTTACCATTGCTCAATTTCATATTTTCTGCGGCTTCATTAATTAGCTCAGGAGTAATTTTAGGCGGCTCTTGATTTGTTTCAATGCTGTCGTCTTTGAATTCAGAATTATTGTTTTTTCTGTCTTTGTTACTAGTATCCATTTCATTTTTCCTTATTTTTGTTATTTTTCAATAATGCTTGGAATGTTGAATTGATGGCTAAAAATCGCTCTGATAATATTCCTGGCGACTGCAAAACCACATCGTCAATAATGGCTCTGATTTCTTCATGTTGTTGTAGATCACCATACTGCATGGAATAAAATACATAGATCGTTCTGTCTTTAATGTCTGTTAAGCCAAGTAAGCTTGCAGTATAGTAATGCTCTATTAATATTATTAAATCATTTTCACTAACGTTTTGATTAATTTCTTCTTTGATGTCATACCAATTAACATATAGCCTAAATAAATTGTTAGATTCATTCTGAAAAAAACGCATTTTAGGTGGCAAACTTGATGGTAGTAACTGATTATCTTTATTTGGTTTGATTACTCTTAATTTTTGTTGTATATCAATATAATAGTAAGTTAAGTTTGTTGGGAAAAATACATTTATCCAATTTGGATCGGTTAGATGGCTATCTTGTAAAAGTTGCATTCTAAACGGTTCATAAAAGGGTACAAACCGCATTGAACACATTTCACCCAATATTAAACCTATTTTAGGTAACCATTCTGCAATTTCATCAATCGCTTGTTGTGCTACAAGCCAACCACAAACATACGGTTTGGTGGTTAAAAAATCTTCGCCAACTTGAACTATTGAGGAAAATAATAGATCTGCATTGACATCTTGATTAGGGTGACCAATACAAACTAAATGAGGACAAGACGTTAATTCATGCAATAACTCAGGACGCTTAACCACCGCAATATCTTTTAGCGGTAAAAGTTGTTTTAACTGTTGTGGATAAAGTTCGCTTAATTCACTGGTTACACCAAGCATATCAATTAATAAATAACGATAGTATTTTTTGTTTTCTTCACTATTTAGCTGTTCTTGTAATGTATTCACTATATTGTCTCCGAGCATTCGCTGCCTTTTGGTAATTCAACTTCTGGTATTTGATAATTTGAAGGTCCTAATATGCGAAAGCTAGCAGATTCAATCTGAACATCACCCGGTGCTAGCATTTTTATACCGCCATTTTCTATCACAATAGCAACATCATCACACGCCAATATGAGTTTTTTCTTGGCCGATATAATCACTTCACTGTCGGTACTGGTAATTGTCATATTCTGTTTTGAACTTAATTGTATTTCATCATTTTGTGCCTGTATCTCAACATTGCCCTGCGAGGCAAATAGCTTTATGCCCATTTTGTTGGCAAATAGACTTATCATATTGCCCGCAGTTACCATAAAGCGTTTAAATGCACTAACATCAATCGTGTTTTGTGCTGTCTGGATGATGTTTTCTCCTGCGGTGTGCTGGATTGAACTTGGGGTAACGTCAGCCATACCAGCCGGTGCGTAAGTCAGTATTCCTGATTGTTTTAGTTCTTTTAAGCTTTGTTCAAATAGTTGTTTTTGGGTTTGTAAGTCAGCCAGTTCTGCTTTGGCTGCTTCGGCTAATTCGTTAAGCCTTTTAACCATTTCGCTAGCTTGTAAAAGTTCTTTAACCGCATTATCCATTTGCAGTTGTATATTGCCCGCCTGTGTTTGCTCTTCGCTAGTGATATACAGCCCTTTACCAGCCCTTATCGCTCCCCAATCATCAGTGCGTAGCTCAAATCCCTCTCCGCGCTCGTCTTTGTTTTGGTTAACTAAGTGACCTAAATTAAGTTGGCTTTTGCCGTATTCGGTCGCCAGTTTAATGTGCTCTTGCCCCCGTTTGTCATCCATGCGCAGTTTGTTGTTGGCCGGTGTGCGAATCACATTGCGGTGTTTGTTGATAGCAGTCACAAGGTCAGGATGCGCACTGTCATGCATGGCATGGGCAATATACGGCCTATCGGGGTTGCCGTTCATAAAGGCAATGGCCACTTCCGTCCCGTCAATTAACGGAAAGTGAAAGCCATAGGTGCTACCGGCATACGGCTTGGCTAAACGCACCCAAAGGCTTTCTTCGCCCTTTTTCCACGTTTTTAAGTCAAAGTTAAATTTAACACGGT
>NZ_WTEW01000040.1:0-6692 GCF_009795865.1 Gilliamella sp. Pas-s27 | reverse complement strand
TCGTTGACGACGAACAAATAAAGGAAATACAATATTTATTAAACTCACGCCCAAGAAAACGGCATAAGTTTAAAAGCCCTGCCTCATTTTATTCCAAGGAGTTAAGACGAATTGCACTTCATGGTGGAATCTAGGTTTTTTTACAAAAATCAGCCTAATCTTCAAGCATAGACACTATTTTGCACCTAAGTAATTTAATTGGCGCCATGATTCGTATACCACAACGGCTACTGAATTTGACAAATTCATACTACGACTGGTTGCTAACATGGGAATGCGTATTTTTTTGTTTTGGGGTAATACATCAAGTATGCTTGCTGGTAAACCCCGGGTTTCTGGACCAAATATTAAAAAATCATTGTGTTTATAATTGACTTCGCTATGTGATTTTTGCCCTTTGGTGGTTAAGGCATAAAGTTGTGTTTGCAAGTCAATTTGGTTTTGTTCCATAAAGTGGTCAAAATTTTTGTAACGTTTTACATCCACAAATTCTTGATAATCTAGCCCTGCCCGTCTTAACTTTTTATCATCCCAAAAAAAGCCCATAGGTTCAATAATATGTAAATTAAAGCCAGTATTCGCACAAAGACGAATAATATTACCTGTGTTAGCTGGAATTTCAGGTTCAAATAAAACGATGTTTAGGGCAACTGTTGACACAACTATTCTCTTCGATGATTAATATTTATAAATTGGTAATATTATCACAACTCTAAGCCCACCTAGGTGACTTTTTTCAGCTTTTACGGTGCCGTGATCGCGTATGATAGCATTAGCAACAATAGCAAGTCCAAGCCCTGTGCCACCTGATTCACGATCGCGAGCCTCGCTTGTACGGTAAAACGGCCTGAAGATCTGTTCAAGCTCACTTTCTGCAACACCTGGGCCATCGTCATCGATGGTAATGGTAATTTTTTGTTGTTGTGTAATAAAATCAACAGTCACTTTTTTGTTTGAATAACGAAACGCATTACGAATAACGTTTTCGAGCGCACTACATAACGCGACAGGATAGCATAATATGGTTTGATTAGTCGGCGGGTTGATGACGGTAAATATTTTGCCGATCTGTTCTGCTTCGAAAGTGGCGTTATCCAGTACTTGTTTGAATAATTTGTTAGTTTTTTTCGATTCTCTAACTTCGTTAGAGTCATGTTGTTGTCTTGCCAATGATAGTAAATCACCAATCATGGAATCAAGTTTTAGTGCTTCGTTATTGATTCGTATCACTTCACTACTTTCGCCTTGTTTACGACGTAATAACGAAGTAGCAAGCTGTAAACGAGTTAGCGGTGTGCGTAATTCATGAGAAATGTCAGAAAACAATCGCTGTTGCACATCTTGCATTCGTTTTAGTTCCCTTAACATATGGTTAAAACTAGCACCAGTTGCTTTGTATTCAGATGATCCGATTTGTTCAAGTTCAGGCATTTCTTGTAAATTTCCTTTTGCTACTTGATCTGCCGCTTGCTTTAGACGTCGCGCTGGTTTAGCAATACTCCAAGATAACCAAAGTAAAAAAGGCGAACTTGCAAGCATTGTCAATGCCAATAATAAGAATGGGTGATCAAAGATGAAATTGACAAATTGCGATTGCGTATCGGTTGCTTGTTGCAAAATATACAGTTGATATTCAGCATTGGAATAATGGAGCAAAAAGGGGCCTATAATTTCTTGAGAATCATAGATTTTCCTTGCTGGATCAGCAACATTATGCGATTTTTCACTAAAATTTTTGATTAAATCAATATTTTTAGTTTCAGCTGTAATTATCTGTTCATTCGGTGTAACAACAAATAAAGACTGCCCTGGTTTTTGATGGTTATCCATTACAACGATAAAACGCATCCACCATCGAAAGCTATCTTTTGGTATTTTAATAAGATCTTTTTCAATCTGGTTAGCTAATAAGTTACCTGTTTCCTTGTCTTTATTGGCTAAATAAGTCAGATTTCGAGAATCAAGACTCGGTAACACTATAATTAACATAAGAAAAAAAGCTATAGTCAGTGAAAATATAGTGAAAATTCTGATTGTTAATCGATCGAAAAGCCACATTCTATCTGACCTTCATGTTAATGATTTTCTTAGCTTTATAATAAATCGTCATTTTTATCAATGACAAACAAATAACCTTTAGAACGTAATGTTTTAATCCAAGGCAAGCCATCACTTCTAGGCGGAAGCTTTTTCCGTAGATTAGAAACATGTACATCAATCGAACGAGCAAGTGGAATAAATTCTTTGCCTAAAACTGTCTCGCTTAATGTATCTCGTGAAATTATTTTACCTGCATTTTCAAGCAATTTAAGCAATACCTGAAATTCTGTACCTGTTACTTCAACATACTTGTTATCAAAATAAATCGATTGCTGTTTCCGGTTTACATTCAGTTTATCAATAGTGTATTCATTTGGTTTATCGGAATCATCTTCAACAATATTATCCCATCGCGTTCTGCGTAAAAGCGCATTGATTCGAGCAACAAGTTCTCTATCATTAAATGGTTTTAATATGTAATCATCTGCACCAAGTTCTAGTCCAATAACTTTATCGTATTCATTATCTTTGGCCGTTAGAAATATAACAGGGACAGTAAATTTACCTCTAAGTTGAGATAATACACTAAGTCCGTTCATTTCTGGCATCATAATATCAAGTAAAATAAGATCGATTGTGCTATCAAACTTTTCTAAAGCTTGTATACCGTTATTCGCAACTTCGACTCGATACCCTTCTAATTCAAGTAATTCACGTAATAATACAGCAATTTCTGGATCATCATCAACAACAAGTAATTTGCTACTCATTACATCCCTCTTTGTATAATTCATTCTTGATACTTCTACTCTTATAACTATTACAATTTATATCTAAAAATCAATTATATATGTAAAAAAATGCCAAAAATAATATAGTAAAGTATTGTTAAGTTTTATGTTCGAAATATTTTTACGTTTTTAAAACCTTGATCAATTAGATAAAGTGCTTGTAATTTACTCATCACACCTCGTTCACAATATAACAAATATTGCTTTGATTGTTCCAAATCCCCAAATTGGGTTGCTAACTTATAAAATGGAATGTGTTTGATTTCAATATCGTTCAGTATTAATGGGTTATCCTCTTGCTCTTCAGGTGATCGAATGTCGATAACAACATGATCTGAATTAAGCATAGTTACTGTTTCAACCGATGTAATTGTTGTGTCAGTTTGTTTTTTTATTTCACGAATATCAATATTTTCAGCATTTTCAACCGCTCTATCTAAAATTGTAAAATCAAAATTCAATTCTTCAGCTTCAATTTTTTCTTTTACGGCTTTAACTGTTGGTTTTTTAGATATAACACCACAAAATTCAGGCATTGTTTTTGCGATATCCTCTGTGCCAATTTGACGAGCAAGATTAATGATTGTTTCTTTATCGTGCGTGATAAGTGGGCGCAAAATTAATGTGTCACTGACATTATCAATTAATCGTAGATTAGTAAGCGTCTGACTTGATACTTGCCCTAACGCCTCGCCAGTGACAAGCGCTTCAACATTATAGCGTTGAGCAATCTTCGATGCAGCACGAATCATCATTCGTTTTAGAATAACCCCCATTTGCCCATCATCAACCTTTTCAAGAATTTCACCAACAACATCAGAAAAGTCAATAGCAATAAAACGAACTTTATGTGAACTTCCAAATCGCTCCCATAAATAATGTGCCATTTGCTTAACCCCGATTTCATGAGTTTTGCCACCTAGATTAAAAAAGCAATAGTGCACTCGACTGCCGCGACGCATTAGCATGTAACTCGATACGCCAGAATCAAAACCACCTGATATAAGCGATAATACGTCTTCTTGTGTACCAGTCGGGAAACCTCCTACCCCTGCATGTCGACCTTTGACAAGCAGTAATTTGTCTTTGTCAATTTCAAGGTTGACTGTGATATCAGGGCGAGTTAATTGAACTTTAGCAGACGCAACGTGTTGATTTAGTCCACCGCCAACATAACGTTCGACATCAATTGATGTAAATTCATGTTTTCCGCGGCGTTTGACTCGTACACAAAAGGTTTTATTTTCAATTAGTGGGGCATAATAGTCTAATGCTTTTTCGAAAATGTCATGAACGTCAACAAAAGTAAGTTCATCAACCGCTAGAATATGATGAATGCCCGGGATGCGTGTTAATAATCCAAGTATCTGAGCTTCACTATTTTCAATTTTTGGTCGAACTTCAATAAAATCCCAATGACGAATCACTGCGACATCTTCAATGTGATGTTTTAAAATATTGCGAATATTGCTCGTTAATATTTTAATAAATCGTAAACGAACAGAATCACTTTTAATGGTAATTTCGGGAAAAAGCTTAACAATAAATTTCATAAAATCAATGTAAAAGATAATAAAATGGGGTCATTATACTGGTTTTCCCCAAAAAACACACAATTGATTATGAAAATATAACGAAATGATAAAATTTAAAAAATACCAATTAGTTTGTTTTTTTGAATTTAATGTGAATACATTAAAGTAATAATATACGATGTAAAAAGATAATTTTTTATCTATAAATAGATTGTTTTTACGTATTTAAAAGTGTAAAAGCTCAAAATATATCAACTATATTTTAAATTTTACTTGCTTGTTAGGCTGTCTTTCGCTAATATTTTGCATCAATAAATTCTGTTGTATAACATATAAATTGACAGGTTGAAATGTACGAGTTTTTAATTATAAGCTATTTAATTATCGCAATTATCATTGTTGGGCTAGTTCTAATACAACGAGGCAAAGGGTCGGATATGGGTTCGTCTTTTGGAGCTGGTGCATCTGCAACTTTATTTGGCTCTTCAGGCAGTGGAAATTTTTTAACCCGTGCGACAACACTATTAGGTGTTTTGTTTTTTGTGATAAGCATTTTACTGTCAAATTTAGGTGTCAAATCTCGTGTAATGCCGAGCAACGGAGTTAGTATCGGTGATAATAGTGTGCCAGCAACCATTCAGCCAAACGAAGGTTATATAGATCCTGTAACAATACCGGTTACTCAACCAGTACAACAAAACTCAACTTCAGATATTCCAGAATAATAAAAACGGCGCCGTGGTGGTGAAATTGGTAGACACGCTATCTTGAGGGGGTAGTGCTCTAAGAGCATGCGGGTTCAAGTCCCGCCCACGGCACCAAATCAATAAACAGTAACATTCTTTTAAACCCAACAAAGCACACTAAATCCAGTAATAACAAGCCTCAAAGTCTATTTTATTGCCCATTAAGTATCAGTAAGGTACATTTACAACCAAAAATAATGGGGGTATATTTGGGGGTATAATTAAATACCCTATTATTGCGTACCCCCAAAGGTGAAAAATGGCTGTAAAAACTACTCCCTTAACTGACACACAAATAAAAGCATTAAAAGCCACTAGCAAGGATAAAAAGTATTTTGATGGTGGAGGTCTTTTTTTGTTAGTTAAATCGACAGGGGTTAAATTATGGCGATTTAAATATAAAAAGCCAATATCACATAAAGAGACATTATTATCTTTCGGTAAATACCCAGAAACATCGCTACAGCAGGCACGAAAACAACGAGATGAAGCACGCGAATTAATAAAGCAAGGGATAGATCCACAACATCACAAAGCGGAACAAGAACAACGTAAGCAAGAAGCTTGTAATAATACCTTTTACGCTATAGCTGAGAAATGGTTCAAATTCAAAACAGAACAAGGTTTAGAAGAACAAACACTCAAAAAGGCTTGGCGTTCATTAGAAAACCATGTTTTCCCTTATATAAAAGATATTCCAATAAACCAAGTAACAGCTATCAAAGCAATTAACGCATTACAGCCATTAAATAACAATAATAAATACGAAACAGTAAAAAGAGTTTGTCGGCGAATTAATGAAATAATGTATTATGCTGTCAATATGGGAATTATCGATAATAACCCTCTAGCCAAAATTACCGACGTATTTAATAGCCCGAAAGTAAAAAATCAGCCAACTATTCCCCCTACTGAGTTACCGCAGTTCATGCAAGCTTTAGCTATGGCAAAGATTGAATTGCAAACCAGATGCGTGATTGAATGGCAGTTATTAACATTAACGCGACCAAGTGAAGCCGTAGGGGCTAAGTGGGAAGAAATTAATCTAGATAAAAAATTATGGAGTATTCCTGCCGAACGCATGAAAATGGATAGACCACACAATATACCTTTATCACCGCAGGCAATAAAAATACTTGAGATAATGAAATCTATTAATCATAAAAGCGAGTTTGTTTTCCCAACAGCAAGACCACCTTATAACAAGCCAATGAGTAGCCAAACCGCTAACATGGCAATAAAGCGCATGGGATACAAAGATAAGTTAGTTGCGCATGGATTAAGAGCTTTAGCTAGTACCGCTTTAAACGAACAAGGCTTTAATTATGATGTCATTGAAAGCGCGTTATCGCATGTAGATAAAAACGCAGTAAGGCGAGCCTACAACAAAGCAGAATATGAACATCAAAAGCGTATTATGCTTGACTGGTGGGGTGACTTTGTTGAGCAAGCAAGCCAAGAAAATGTCTCACTATCAGGTAACCTGTAGTAGCTCAAATAAGGCTTGTTTTAATGTATTACACACTAAATGGCGGTCTATGTAGCGACTCGTTTGCCTAGCAATCACTTTTCGTTCATAT
>NZ_WTEW01000003.1:0-129085 GCF_009795865.1 Gilliamella sp. Pas-s27 | reverse complement strand
CATTAAATAACATGACACCGATTGAGTATAAAACACTAAAACAAGCAGCTTAATTTTCTACGTGAGTTGTGTACTAAGTTTGGGATATTTACAACGGCATTAATCACATCAGGAAAACCCTATAATCCATCCACACAAGCAAATAAGATATCTTCGACTCCTAGGTTTTTAAGTTCCGTTATACCAATAGCTAGAATTTGGCACTTTCATTTTCTGCTATCCATAAGCCAAGTAGTTCCTTTTTTCCTTCCAAATTGATGGCTAGAGCAAGAACAACTGATTTACTGATGATACTTCCATCTTGTTTCACTTTCACCACAAGGCAGTCCAAATAAACAATTGGATACAAATTCTCAAGCGGACGATTTTGCCATTCTACCACTTGCTCTTTTACTGAGTCAGCTACTTTAGAAATCAGGTTGGAGAGAGAACAATATCATACATCTCTTTGAATGTATTTATGATTTCTCTTGTATCCATACCTTTGGCATATAAAAATAGGATTTGATGATTAATTTTATTGATGCGTTTTTGATGCTTTTTAACTAGCAGGAGTTCAAAACTGCTTTCTCTATCTCGTGGAATGGCAAGTTCTAACTCACCATTATCACTTATAACGGTCTTTTTACTATAACCATTTCGTGTGTTACTCCCTCGTTTTTTCAGGTGTTTTTTATGACCTGAATGCTGTACAATTCCTTCCTTTAATGCGGTTTCAATTACCAGCTTATTCATAAAACTTGTTAATTTAACTAAATATCCCTGAGGCATTACAACTTTGGTAAACTCTGCTTCCATTTATCTTAATCTCTTTTTGTCCATTTTGTTTCCACCTATTTTTTACTTAAAAGAGTAATTTAAAAATAGACAAATACACAAACTTATTTAGGGGATCATTAAATAAGTAATTACAATCGCCTAATATGTATCATCTATAGATCGGACAAATCCAACTAACTTGTTAGAACGCAATACTTTTCTGGCACATCTTTCCCATCATAATCTTCAGTAAAACTTTCACCAATATCATAAATATAACCGCTAGAACAAAATGTACCACTTTGTTCTAGTGCAACATCTCGATCATATTTTTCATAATCAAAGTAATTTACTAAATTGCCAAGCTCTTTTAAGTTGTAACATCCACTCTCTTCTATCCAATAGTACCCCAAATCATATTCATCATGAATATCTGGTAAAAGCTCAAAACAATCTAAGTTATCAACTAAGTGAATAAGATCTGCGACGGATTGAACATGACAACCAAGCTCAATTGCTGCTTCATAAATTTCAATATCATCATTACTAAGTTCTTCTAATTTACAAGCCAAGTAATTAAGTTCGTTAAGATTGCTGTATTCCGAAATATGATCTGATACCCCATTAATTGTTGATTCATAATCTGTAAAAAAGAATTCTTCATAGTTGTACCCATCAATTTCGATACGTTTTAAGCATAGATTAACCTGTTCAGAGTTTGTTGGTAAGGTAAGCCATTCACCCACTAGCTCCCCTTCATTATATTTACCTAAATTGGTGATAAATACTGAAATTACACCGAAATCACCCTTAGTAGATTTTGAGCATGATGATAGGTTGGATAATGTTTGCATAGACATCTCCTTGCATAATTTAAGAATTAAAATAATTGATGTTAGAAAAATGAATAAAGATTAAGGTAATAAATAAGGCGCACAAAAAAAGCCACGACATAAAGCGTGGCTTTTTAAATTTATATTTTACTCAAATGTTTTTATATCTTTGTTTTCTTTTAATACTCTTTATAAATTCCTTTAATAACGTTATTGATTACTCCGCCGACAACGATTGACACAGCAAAACTGGTTATAACTCTTGCTGCTATATCTTTATTTTTTAATAATTCACTCTGATTGAATTTCTCCCCAATCATCTTTTGGGCTTCATAAATTGAAGAAACAGTCAAAATAACTCCTGTAGTAATACTAATAATCCTAAAAATGGGCATTTTTATCTCCTTTAAATGTTATATCTTTTAATTTTGTGAAGAACTTGAGATGTATAATTAAAATGAGGTAGCGATTCTATGAATTTAATCTCCTTAATTGTTTCCGAAATAATCAGATCAAATGAAAAAAAAGCTTCGACTTTTTGTATTTCTTTAATAGCGTCATACTGTACAACAAAGATATCTTGATCTAATTCTCCTACCAAATACCAATGTCCTTTGAAATGAATAAGTCGATAAGGAGCAACATGATTAAATACTCCCTTATTCGTTTTGACAGTAATTAACGATTTATCAATAATAGATTGAATAATAATAAGAAATGGACCATACATATTTGGTTGTTTATCTAATGAATCAGTATAAATAGTACAAGGTGAATGATTTTTATTTGATAACAAAACATCAATAAATTTATAGTCAAAAGCATGCCTAGGAAATAATTTATCAATATCAATTATTCGACTAAAATGTAATATGTCTCGATAACTTTTTAATGAACCAATATAACGCTTAGATAATTTATAATATCCTTTTTTAACCTTTTCAATCTCAATATTGGGAAGGTTAAATAAGCGATCATTAAAATCTCTACTTATAGTTCGTTTAGAAACGTTAAATTCATAAGCTAACTTTGTTACTGAAAGTGTTTCTCCTAAAAATAAACGTTCTAATATCATACAAATCCTCATACCTAATAGATCATGTTCAGACATGTTATGTTTCCTACATTTGTACCTCATGTTGATTGATGATTTCTTTATTTAAATATTTTTGACGCATATATGAGACAATCACGCAAGCAGGAACGGTAACCCTAAAAGCAGGAGAAGCAAAATCACTAGCTAACCAAGAAGCAGTAATTCCCCAGCCTATTGGCCCAGCTAAAAAGCCCATTGCAGTGGTTAATGAAGTGTAAACAACAAAAGGAGCTTTCAGACCAATTTGCCTTAACACCATTGCAAGTGTTCTAGTAGCAAAAATATAAGCAGCAAAACCAGAAAGATTAATAGCTGATTGAACTGACATCAGAATTAATTCGGGTGTAGGATTCATCAAGTCCATCTGCATATCTTTTGAAACTTGAGCTAATTGTTCTTTTGACATCTCATTTAAAGATTGTTCCAACATTTTTAAAAGTAGATTCATTTCAATTACTTCTATTGGAGAATTTTTATTGAAATTCACTTTTTTCTTATTACATACGTCCATTAAAATCTCACGATAGGTAACTCCTTGTCCATTTCGAAAAAGTTTTGTGACAAGCGTATTAGCTCCATACGTTTGTAACTCAGCCGCTATACTCTCCCAATATAGATTATGATTTGGATAGTGTCTTATATACATATCACATGATGTTAACTCTTCACTAAATCGTGGTAGATCATCTTTAGGATCTTTGGTCAAAATTGAGACCAATAATCCTAAATCGTCATTACTACAATATTTTAAAAAAACAAGATCTGCATCAGAACGATAAACAGCCATTTTTATCTCCTTCATTTGGTTAATGTTTCAGAGATAATTTAATTGATCCAATGGACAGGTTATGTCTGCTTATCAAAATAATTAAACATTATTTTTTTATTGAAAAAACAATATAAAAAAACAACTATTTAATTGAATTTAAACGATTTAATTTAAAATTACAGTGGGTAAGCATTCGTATTGGGAATGCAATTGGTATGCAAATAAATCAAGACAAAAAAGACATGACTTAGATAATATATTTCGTCTAAATACTTTGTTCATACAACTTAACAACAATTAAACTGCCACTTTGCAAACTGACCGATCCGATAAGTTATCATCCGGTCAATAACCGCACCAGTAACGCCACCCAATAATGGTAAAACTTTAATGAATTTAAAGGAATGTTTTGCACTTAATGAAGCAATGAGTTGCTGTATAATTTGTTGGCTCATTTGTACAATAATTTTATTAGGCTGTTTCATTAAAGTCTTTAAACAAAATTGTTGTAATTCAGATTTACCACTAATCATACATAATGAAAAGTACATCAATAATTGAATGCGTTTATCATTGATATCATGGCCTTGTAAAATCGCGATAGTAACAACGAGTCGCATTTGAATAAAAAGAATGCTGATTGCGCTTGCTGGTAAAATAATGGGCAAAGTAATAAAACCACTAAATGCCGTCAGAAATTCCAAGGTTGCTACTTTATTAGCTTCTTGCTTAATCAGTTTATCAAGACTATCTGAATGAAAAGGGTAACGAATTTTGTGTTGATTGGCTAATTCATAAGCTGATATTAAACCATAACCACCAGTTAGACAAAGTTGGTAAAGCTTATCCAAAGGTAATGATAATGATGATGTATTAGACATATATTTTCCTTATAAAAAGAACTATTTCAATGAATCTAAAAGTGTAGACTCAAGTGATAATATCTATTTGAAATAATTTCTAATAAGTCATCATTATCAATAACACTTCATATGGAATGTTTTAAAAGTGCTAGCTTGTTAAATAACTCTATAATTATTATTTATAATCCCAATCAATAAGAGGTATTCCTTCACTTGAGAATCCATAATCACCACGAAAATCAACAAGTGCACCTAATTTTGGTACAGGGCTTGGCATAGTATACTCAACATTATTGTCTTTTAGATATGTAAAAGACCATGTTCTTTTTACTTTAGGGTTACTGTTTTGTATAGATTCGACCAGCTGTCCAAACTCAGGAAGAGTAGATGGATAAAAACCAACTGTTTTGCATCCATAGATAGAATCATCTTCGTTATTGTTTACTTGGCTATAATCATAATCATCACAAATTTGAGCAGAAATGATTTGATAATCTTTGCCATCGGCGTCGAAAAATTTAATATAAGTGATACTAGGGTCATCACCACCCCCTTCGTCATCATAAGCTTCTTCATTCGGGTTGAAAATTAATGCAACGCTTTGATTATCATCTAATGCTATGCTGTACAATGTAACATCATTGTCTTTGTATTTAGATGTGGTTTTAAAAAATTCAGTAGTGGACCTTGGTTGAGATGCATTACTATTTTCTTGTTGTGCATTTTCCGCCCAAGTAAAAGTAGATAAACTTAGGGTGGCAGTAAATAATACTATAGCTATTAATGATTTTTTCATTCTATCCCTCAAAATTTTTATTCTGGATAATAACACCAACTTATTTATGCATAAGTTAGTATATCAATTAACATCCTTTTCCAAACACCCTTCCTTCACTTAATTGTCTAGCAATCTCTTCATTATCATCAATTTTAGTCAAATACCTTGCTGCGCAATATAGATTAGTTCTCTCTTCATCCCGATGAAAAACACGTAAACAATTGTTATTGCTATATCGCGTTTGCTTGTCGACACTACAGTTAAAATAGGTACCTTGTCGATTGGTGATATCAAGCCATAATTTTCCTAACTCATCAGCATAATAATAATCTTTTTGAACACGATTACCATTAAAAAAAAGCATAATGTGGTAATGAATACCTTTTTCTAACCCATATTCAATCTTCCACATATAACCAACTAATTCCTTTAAAAAACTTCGAGTATTCCATCTTAGTTTATTTAATAAGTGTGTCCAGTTCGTTATGATGTTTTCCTGAGTTAAATATGCATGCGGTAAATGATTATCCATTGTTGTTAATTGATTAACACTATTATTGCTTTTATAACCTAAATCAATTCTCACTGGTAAAAGTTTTGCATGATGAGTAAAAAGTTTATCAATATAAGCAATAGCACTTCGTTCATTTCTTGAATTATAGTTATAAACATTAGAATGTAACACAATCATTCTCCATGTAATAAATGGGTTAATGGGATATCTATTTTTAATTGCTATGTATTGGGTAAGATCACAAAGTTGGTATTGAATAGCATTGAATATTGTTACTAGTAAGAGTAGAAATAATAATTTGTTGGTAAAGTAAAATAGAATATTAGATATAATTAATTTAATTCTAATAACATTAATAACCTATTTAGAAGATATGCTGTTAAATTAATTTAATCCTTACAAATAATAGATGAAATGAGTATTATTAGATGTCATTGAATAGTCAAAGTTATGTTTTTATTCATATAATTACGTATAAATAAATTTTCCATCATTAATACTATTTAATAACTCCATGTTTTAAATTTAAGCATTAACATAGAAAAAATGAGGAAAAAACTAGTTTTGTTATGCTATTTATAAAAACATACTCAATATCAAAATGTCTAGCTTAAAGAAGTAAGCATATCATCCTTTATTTAGCTATCTGGGTGAAACTCGCCATCTTTAGCATAATGTAGTTTTGAATAACTACGTTGAGTAGAGATGTGTAGAAGTTTTTTCTAGAGCTCCCTTATTAAAAACTTATACACTTTTGTGTATCCACACCATTTCAAATTAGAATCATCTGATAAGCAGTAATATTATTTTTTTACTATCTTAGTAAATATTTATTTACTCAAATAAAGCACTATCAATACAAATATAAAATGCTGTATAGGTACTAAATTAATCTATGCAATAATATTAATTAACCTTTAATGATTGTTTTTTTATGTTGCTTTTAACCCCAATAAAACATCAAAAACATCTTAAATCAATTAATGTTACAATTTTGTAAAATAGTGAAACGCTAACGTAAGAATCTTATCTTCGTTAAACTATCAACTCATAAAAATATAATTGGGTAGAACTGAATACTGCATCAGTATCTTATAAGTAAATAACCATTATTTTGTAAACAAATATTTACAATACAAATAAAATAATAATGATACTTATTGAAAATGACGGTACAAATAATGACCCCATAACCATTCGGCAAGCAATTGTTGTTAAACCTTGCCAATAAAGGCTTTAAAGCCAATTTATGGATACACGCCTTTATCGAACCAAATGTATCCACTTTTATATCCACTTTTGCACTTGATTTGGGTCGATTTTGGTTGATGTCAGTTGACAAAGAAAACTCATTGCAAGGCTTATCTGCAAAGGCTTTAGGCATAAAAAAAACTGCTGGAAGCAGGCTTTAAAATTTGGTGATTGGTGCCCGGACGCGGAATCGAACATACTGCTTAAAGCATTGGGGGAGCAGGGGGGAGGGATTTTAGGTGAGGGAATGTATCCAGGTTTGTATCCATTTACATTTAATTTAAAATAACTGTATAATAATACAGTGTAATGTATGTGCTCAATTCAAATAAACAACAATCATATAAAGTAAAATGACTATCCTGTAGCTCTCATTTTTACTTTTTTTCTTGTATAACACAATCGACATTTATAAATATAATTTTGTCCCAAAATTATATTTTTTGTCCTAATTGTGGTATACTTAATTTAAATGGATATATCCTTAGGTGATTTTTGTGAAAAAAAAGAATGTGTTAAATTTGATTAAATATCATGTTGAAAGAAATGAAAGTGCTTTTAGAGATGAAGCTATTGAAATTGCTCGGCGTTTTGATGCTATTGGCGATCATCAATTAGCTGAATATATTATGGGATTTATTGCTGAATCAAATCTTTATATTCCTCAAGCAAGTGAATTTGAAAGTGATTTTTTAAAATCGATAAATGTAAAGGTAGTAGATCCCCTAAATTTGCCAATTGAAACTACTGATAATATTAAAGGTGTGATTAATGCTGTTAATCACAAAATTGGGATAACCAAATTTTTATTTGAAGGGTTCCCTGGTACAGGTAAAACTGAAGCAGCAAAACATGTTGCAAGACTACTTAAACGATCGCTGTTTTATGTAGATTTTGATAATTTAATTGATAGCAAGTTAGGACAAACGAATAAAAACATAGCCCAAGTATTTAGTGAAATTAATAAAATACCTTATCCAGAAAAAACAGTGGTTTTATTTGATGAAATTGACGTTATAGCATTAGATAGGATTAATAGCAATGATGTCCGAGAAATGGGGCGTGTAACATCAGCAATTTTGAGAGAGTTAGACAGATTAAATGATTTAAATAAAGACATTGTAATCATTGCTACCACAAACTTATATAAGAATTTTGATAAGGCTCTTTCTAGACGCTTTGATGCTATTATTAATTTTAATCAATATAGTAAAGAAGATTTAGTTGAAGTGGCTGAATTTTACTTTTCATCTTTCTCAAAAAATTTTAAGAATGTGTCTAAAGATGCTCGACTGCTGAAAAAAATTCTAAATACATCAAACCAATTACCATATCCTGGTGAGCTAAAAAATATTATCAAAACTTCTTTAGCATTTAGTGATGTAAATAATGGTTATGACTATTTGAGAAGATTATACAATAATATAATAGGAAACCTTGAACAAACTAGTTTAGAACAATTACATATTTTAGGATTTACCGTAAGAGAGATAGAAAAACTTAAAGGTGAACCTAAAAGCACAATAGCTAGAAAATTGAATGAAGGAAATAAGTAATGGCAAATAATGTTTTAGAATTAAAAGGAAATCGATTTGTTCAAGCATCTAGAGAAGCTAAACCAAAAGTCATTCCTAATATGAATGGGCATAATGTTGTTACTAGTGAGCATGTGTATAAATTGCAAACGAAAATGGAACAAATTAAAAATTTTTGGTTGAATGAATCTAAACCATTTGACGGTATTCTAATTTGTGTTTGTTATAATAAAATTGCAGCAAAAAGTAATAGAATTGGAGGACTGCTTAGAGGAAAAGACTCAAACTATGCAGTGGTGGGGGCTAAATTTAATAAAGATAGAACTAAGCATATTATTACTTATTTTTTAGATATTAATGATTTAAATAAAAGTATTTCTTTACTTGATAAGACAAAAATTGTTTTAGATAAAGTCTTTTCAGGAAAGATAGATCAAGTTACTTTCAAGGATCATAAGAATATAAATAGCATTCCTTTTAAAGGACTTGGTATAAGTAAATCTTTATTTAAGCAAGTTATAGCTGATATTTCTTATATTGATGATTTTGAGATAGAGAATCCGTCAGGAGAATCAGTGCAAAGTATTATTACTTTATATGATATAAAAATGGATACAAAAACATTATTAAAAAAACTAGGTATCGATATTTTATCAAGTCGGATTTTAGATAATCAAACGATTTTTTTGGATAAGAATCAATCAGAGATTTTGTTTACGAAAGCTCCCTATCTTATTTCAATGGCTACAGCAGATTTATCCCAGTTATCACCAGAAGATTTTATTCAACAACATAAACAAAATTTGCAACATATTCCAGAACCCACAATAGAACCTACTATTGGTGTAATTGACACATTATTTGATGAGCGAGTTTATTTTAGTAATTGGGTCGAATATCATGAAATGGTTAATGCGAATATTCCTAAAACACCTAATGATTATAGGCATGGTACTGCAATATCATCTATTATTGTAGATGGACCAAGGCTTAATCCTTGGTTAGATGACGGTTGTGGAAAATTTAAAGTACGTCACTTTGGTGTAGCAGTTGGTTCACAGTTTTCTTCTTTTACTATTATAAAGCAAATTAAAGAAATAATAGCAAAAAATAAAGATATTAAAGTTTGGAATATTTCACTAGGTAGTGATCAAGAAGTTAATGATAATTTTATATCTGCTGAAGCTTCTGTATTAGACCAAATTCAATATGAAAATGATGTCATCTTTGTTATTGCGGGAACAAATAAAACAAATGAAAATATTAATAGAATTGGTTCTCCTGCCGATTCAATTAATAGTATGGTTGTAAATGCAGTAACAAAAAATGGATTATCAACAAAATACTCTAGAAAAGGAATTGTTTTATCATTTTTTGCGAAGCCTGATATAAGTTACTATGGTGGAAGCAGTGAACAATATATTCATGTATGTGAACCCTTAGGAGAAGCTAAAGTTGCGGGAACATCATTTGCAGCTCCTTGGGTTGCTCGAAAACTTTCATATCTAATTGACATATTAGAGCTTAGCCGTGAAGTGGCTAAGGCGCTTATTATTGATGCCGCAAGAGGATGGAATAACGAACCGACTGCCAGTGAAATTGCATTATATGGGCATGGTATAGTACCAATTAAAATTGACGATATTGTCAAAACAAAAGAAGATGAGATTAAATTTTTAGTTTCAGATATCAGTGAAAAATGGAACACTTATAATTATAATTTTCCAACACCAATGAATAAAGATGATAAATATCCTTATATAGCCAAAGCAATAATGTGTTACTTTCCTAAATGCAATAGAACTCAAGGAGTGGATTATACAAATACTGAGTTAAATTTACATTTTGGAAGAATCAAAAATAATGGAAAAATTTCTAATATTAATGGGGATAAACAAAACCAGAATATAGATACTGAAAGAAACTATTTATTAGAGTCTGATGCTCGAAGTAATTTCCGAAAATGGGATAATGTTAAATATATAGCTGAAATAGTTAAAAAAAATAATAAACCTAAAATATCATACGAAAATAAAAATTGGGGCATGGAAATTAAAACAAATAATCGTTTAAATCCCAAAGATGGAGAAGGTGTTCGTTTTGGAATTGTTGTTACATTAAAAGAAATTAATGGCGTAAATAGAATTGATGAGTTTATTAGAAGCTGCCATTTAAGTGGTTGGTTAGTAAATGCAATTGATGTTAATGCCAAAGTTAATATTTATCAAAATATGAATGAAGAGATTGAATTTGAGTAAATTTTTATATGTTAGCTCAAACTTAATCTGACAAAAACTTATTACTCATCGGACACACATTTTGTTAAAATGAAAGCCGATGAGTAAAATAAATTCTCCAATTGCTTTTCCTTAACCAATCCTTTTGCTCCGTTCCAGGTTTGCCGTGGTCTCTTTCCATAACAATATTTTCCAGAGTGTGCCTTTCTCGATTGTAAAGATCAAACCATTGTTCAATATCGTTTTGTATTTCACATAATTGCGTGTAAATCTTACGTCGAAATAAAATATCATAACATTCTGTTTTCATCGTCTTGTGAAATAGTTCACAAAATTTATGCATAACAAGATAAAAGTGGTACCAAAAATAAAAATTTAAATCACTAATGAATCCCCTTATAAAGTTTTAAATAAGCTTTATAAAGGGAATAACTAATCATCCAATGCATTTATAGTAGAAATACAATACTCTTCAGGAACACTTTTACCATCGTAATCGGAACTAAAACTTTCACCTGTATAATAGATGTAATTACCAGAATAAAATGTACCGCTTTGTTCAAGCGCAATATCACGACCATACTTTTCGTAATCAAAGTAATTAGTTAAGTTACCAAGTTCTTTTAAACTATAACAACCACTTTCAGCAATCCAGTAGAAACCTAAATCATATTCATTGCTGATGTTATATAGACATTGAAAGCAATCTAGATTATCTGCTAGGTTAATTAAATCAGCAATTGAATTAACGTATCCGCTAATATCAATTGCTGCTTCATAGATTTCCATTTCATCATGACTTAATTCGTCAAGTTTACAGGCTAAATAATTTAGTTCATTAAGATTGCTATTTTCAGAGATATAATTTGTTATGCCATATATAGACGATTTGTAACCACTTAAAAAGAACTCTTTGTAATTAACACTATCAATGCCAATTTGTTTAAAGCATTGTTTTACTTTTTCTGGTGTTGTTGGTAGCTCTAGCCATTCACCGATCAATTTTCCTTCGTTATATTTTTCTAAATTGGTGATAAATACTGAGATCATACCAGAACCCACCGTAGTGGATTTTAGGCATGATGATACACTAGGTAATGTTTGCATAAACAATTCCTTAATTTTTTGATATTAATTGATATTGAGAAATGAATTAAACAGTGAGGTGTTTTTTAATTTGTTTTGAACTCATAAGGCATAATAAACTCAGTGCGGATTGAATCCAAGTAATCAGCCCACCATTGAACCATTTTAGTTCGTTCGATAATGTGTTGTGCTTTGTGGATATAAGCTGCTCTAACGCCATTACGTTCTTGATGACTCATCTGGCGTTCAACAGCATCTCGTGACCATAGATTCGATTCAACTAATGCACTACAAGCCATAGTTCTAAAACCATGTCCACAAAGTTCTGTCTTGGTGTCATAACCCATTGTTCGAAGTGCTTTATTAACCGTATTTTCGCTCATTGGTTTTCTTGTAAAATGATCACCAATAAATACCAGCTCATACATTCCACTAATTTCATGTATTTGTTTTAAAACATCAATTGCTTGATCGCTTAGCGGAACTAAATGAGGCGTTTTCATTTTTGAACCTCGGTGAGAATGAGGTACACCATCAATTTTCTCTCTTTCAGCAGGAATAGTCCAAATCTTTTTATCGAAATCAATTTCTGACCAACGAGCAAACCGTAGTTCACTAGAACGAATAAATATAATTAGAGAAAGTTTAATTGCTAATCTGGTTAACTCTCGTCCTTTAAAATTATCAATGCGTTCTAAAAGTTCAGGTATTTGTTCGAGTTCAAGTGCAGGGCGATGATTAACCTTTACTTTACTCACTACCCCTTTTAAATCTTGAGCAGGGTTATAAGAAATATAACCATTTTGTACTGCATAGCGCATTATTGCTGAAGTACGTTGTTGTAATCGGCTAGCGACTTCAAAACGCCCCTGCTCTTCAACAGCTTTAATTGGAACAATTAACTGACGAGTAGTTAATGCTGAAATAGAATAAGCGCCAATTTTTGGGAATAAATACAATTCTAATGTTCGTAGTACTTTTGCTCTATGTGGCTCAGACCAAGTTTTATTATTGGTACACCATTTACGAGCAACTTGTTCAAAAGTAACTTGTATTTCATCTTCAAACTGTTTTGCTTTCTTTTCTACCTGTGGGTCAATATTTCTAGCTAGTAATGATTTGGCTTCGTCTCGTAGCCTTCTAGCTTCGCTTAATAAAACATTAGGATATTGGCCTATCGACATTAATTTTTCTTTAGCATTAAAATAATAGCGAAAGCGCCAATATTTAGAACCGTTGGAGTGAACAAGCAAAAATAAACCATCACCATCAGAAAGTTTATATTGTTTATCGTGTGGTTTGGCTGATTTTATTTTTAAATCAGTTAAGGACATAACGAAATTCCTCAATTATAGAAATTTAGACATAAAAAAGCCACATATTTGACTATGTGGCTTTGGTTAATAGAAATTTAACTGTTAATTAGCTTTGGTCTTTATCCATGCTTCAACCTCTTTCAGACGCCAACGCGAGGATCTTCCTAGTTTAATAGGAGGTGGAAATTTATTTTGTTTTATCAAGGCATAAAACCATTTATCTGTCATGCCTGTGAGTGTTGTGATATATTTCATATCAATTAGGTAATCTGGATGTATTTGTGCATCCAAAGGGGATAAGAATGTTGGCATTGTTGTACCTCTATTGAGTGATGTGGTTAATTACATTCAATAGATAGGTAACAACAATATTTTTTTACTACTTTGGAGCATAAATTGCTTGTTTTTACAAAGCAGTTTATAAGCATACTAATTGATTAATTTGTAACCATATTTATAAAACTCATAATAGGTTGATTATAAATTTGATCAACATAGTTACTTTTATAAGCATTTTGAAAGCAAGATGATGACATACTTGAGTCAGATTTTACGGACGGATATCCATCGGCTTTAAACTCTAATTCACAACCCATTAATGATGGCTTTCTTTCACCTATTAGAACCCATTTTATCTTTTGTTGATAACTTTCTGTTTTTATATCTTTTGAGCGTTTTTCAAATTGATTGATTTTGTTAGTTATATTTTGATTATATGGATCAATTATTTTTTCTACAATACCTCTGACTATGCCATTTTCTACTCCCTCCAAATAGGCTAAAAGTTCCTGATAATTTTTAACAGATAATGTCGTCTTTTTACCATCCTTAGTATTTAAGGTTATATTCTTGGCTGAATTACCTTGAAGAAGATATTCGAAAGCCAATCTAGAATAATCATTATACAGATGAACTGATATAGAACCATCATATCTATAAAGCGTAACTAATTTCGGATCATCTCTTTCATAAAGATCTAAATTATGCTTGCTCAATATTTTTTTGATAGAGGTTAAATCTTCTTTAATTTGTTTTATTCTTTTAGCAAGCTCTTTATTACTAAAGTCACTGTTACTGGTTGGCGCATAATGAAAATAATCAAAATCAAAAAAAGGATCACAACTTAGAAGTCCCCTAGTTTGATCATCATTATAGCCATAGATACCAGTGGCCACATAATGATGCCGAGCGTGATAAATCACGCCCAAATTAAGTGATAATTAACTATTCTGTATTTTTCATCATATGAAAACAAATTACAAATATTAAGCTTTAATTTGTAAAATGTATTTTTGTAAACTTTCTAACTCGGATTTTGTGTCGTATGCGTAAATCCGAATTTCATCAAAACGTTCGGTGTCATTAATTTCTAATTCGTGAGAATTTTCATTTGTTACTACTGTTTTCTTTAGTTCACCAGCTAAATAATATTCAATATGATATTCAACGGTTTCTGGTTTATCAATATTACCCTCATTATATGCAATGAGATTATCTTGTTGTATTTCTTTGTTTCTATGTAACCATGTTAATACTATTGTTTCTTGTTCTTTTAGTGTTATTGTCTCTGTAATAACACCATTTACCTGTAAATTAGCTGGAGGATATGGTCGTGCGGCTCTTGCGTCAAATTTTAGTGCTCGAATGGGGGCTTTATTTGCACTGAGTGTTCCAGTATTAGTTTGTGTTAACTGTTGAACATAAATAACTTCACCTTTTAAATATTCAATGCCATCCGTTTCAAATAGGCTATCAAAAAACCAGATAAACGAATCTTTACTGTGTGTTTGTGGTAATGTGTCTGCACATCCCCTTGCTATTGTTACGGTGCCATTTAACTCATCAAATGCATCAATTCGAACGATTTCATTACCAATAATAGCTGCACTACCAATTGAAACATCTGTCATATTTTTGTTAAAAATCACGTTTAATTGTGTATCTATTTTACTTAACTGACGTTTACTGATTAATACCGCACTTGGTGTAAAGTCACATGTTCCTCTTATTGTAAAATCAGCCCCTTCACTTGCCGTTTGTAATAAATAGTTAATTGACTGTGAATTTGGCTGAGCAGAAACTAGGAGCATATAGCCTGACTCGTTATTAACATCATGATTTGATAACTGGCTCATTGCAAAATAGGGAGATTCAAATAACATATAATTTTCAACAGGCCTTGGTGTTGTATCTTGCACTATCCCAGTTCCAGATTGATTGCCACTGTTATAAACGGTATCTGCCAATCCAAAAACATCCTGAATTGCGGTGATTTCAAGCATTCCATTTTCGTGCTCGTTAATAGAGCCAACCCGCATGACCATATCTTTAATATCCCTGTCTGGCAGTGATACCCGAAAACAATCAGCAGGAGTTAATATTTCACCGCGCCGATCAAACTGAATCGTTAAACGAATTAAACCTGCTATTCCAGATTCTAGCTCTCGTTGTGCAACACGTGCAGCCAGCTCAAATGTGGGTAGTGCTTTATATTCAATAGAGCTACTGATTAAACCAACCGCTTGAATTGCACCTAAATTTTGTGCCCGAACTTCACTATCTTCATTTGTGACTGGATTATGCCATTTAACCGCAATTTCATTTGGCACGTTATCGGAAGCGCTACTATCATCGTCTTGTACCACTAAAATACCATTATCATAATTAAACAATGGTAAATCTTCTGTTTTGTAATTATCACGAATCAGTTTTAGTTTAATTTTTCCTGTTGTTAAATCAGCATATTGTACTGCGCCTATATGATCTAACACCTGCTGTACAAATGTATCTAACCCATCTTGTCGATTGTAACGAAAGCATAAACCGAATTTTTCATTATATAGAATATCAGCAGCAGTTTTAAATGAATCTAAATCAATATCCTCATACAGTTGTAGGCCACGTCCCCAATCATTGTTGGTTGCGCACTCTATCAAAATATGCGCAGGATTCATTGCGTGAATAGTTCTTAAATTGCTATTTATTCCATTATCTTTTTCATTAATTGTTGATGTATCATCATATAACATGATGATACATTTTTCTGGGTACCATACCTCGTTATTTGACCAACCTTGTGTTGTACGTCTGACTCTATATTTCCACGGTTTTGGACTTGCTGAATAAGCACTAATTAATCCGTCAAAGAAAGTCGTAACCATGCCCCGAAAACCAGGCACAACACCGCCCAGTAAATTTTTTACACGACTAGTTGGTTCCTGATCTGCATCACCCATGGCAATTTCAAATACTCCTTTAATACCACCTTCTCCCCCCACATTAGTACCACCGAATAAATTGGGTTCATCAATATAAATTGATTTACTAACTGTGACTTCATTTGCTTGACCCGCAAAAACTGTTTTATCATCAGCGGTAATGGCAACTAATTCATTAATTGGTCCACGCCCAAGCCCCGACTGAATACTAAAAAAGTATTTATAACCAATCGTTGTTTTCTTTTTTTTACCGCCCATAATTACCTCTTATATACTCTAGCTTGCTTTGCTAGTTCAACAACACGAATAGCTAATGCATCACCTGTACTTAAAATTGTTTCGCTATCAATCCCACCATTTTGAATAAAATCCTTAAAACTCAGTCCATAGTGTTTAAACCAAGCTCTTAGACCCCACGCACAACCACCACCTCGGCGAATATCGGCCATAGTTATCCATATGCTATTTTCTAATTGCTTCATAACGATAATTTCCATAAGCTAGAACGAACCAGTCCGCAGTCCAACAATCACCAAAAAATACGCACTGGGGTGTTCCCTCAGCTGGTTGCGGATAATCAAAGTCATCAAACGTTGCTGCATTGACCTTGTTGTTATGTTTTTTGGCTAATGCTTGATTTAGAAAATAGGATGCAACCAGTACAACAACAAAACGCGCAATCGCCCACCACATAATGAATCTCCTAGAATAATTTAGTAATGCTATACGGTGATTTGCCAGGCATGTGTGGACAACCACCATAATTCAAATGGTTATTAAATTTATTTTCACAGGTATTAATTGTATTATCACAACCAGGATATACATTAATTATCAAACCAACACTTAAGCCGTAAGTTCCACCATATAAGCTTAAATTATTGTTGTTATGCATGCGAATACCTCGTCTTTCTGTTAGACCTTCAAACTCATATTCAATATAGCCACCACTAAAGTAACCATTATTAATATCTTGTGGTACATTAAATGTAATTGATTTACCATCTAATGCGGTGATTTCTAACCCTGAAATGACATAATGACGAGCTTTAACCTTACATCTACTATCATAAAGTGCATGAGGGCACTTTCTGCCCCATGTCAGCCTTAATCCCTGACGACCAAATGTATTGACAATATTAGTGGTGATAATTTTTGCTTCACCAATTTTTTCACGTTTGACTTCAGTGATATTACCTACCCATACCACCCGTAACTCTTGTTGATTATCATGATAATGCATACGATAAATTCTAATTTTTACCGATGTACTCGGTGGCACACCTCGATAAAAAGAAACCACTTTATTCGTAACGGGTAAGATAATTTCAACATTATTATTACTGCTTGCTGATAATCCATTATCACTAATTGCAATCGCTTCCCATAGCGCATTATTAACCATTATTGAGCGATCGGCATTTGTATAGCGGTAATACAAATTCTGTCTTTTAAACTCATACAGTGTTAATGGTTGACCATTTGCAACAGAATACTCAAACTCACTCCAACTCATACCGTACCTCCCTAAATGTAACGTTTATTTTTGCCGTGCCGTCAGCATCAGTTAAATGCTCCCATACAACTTTGTCATCATTTAAACGGCATAGACGCATTATGGATATTTTGATTACTTCTTGGCGCATAAATACAACTTTTTTATTGAGCAACAACCGAAGTCCACCTTTGTTATTGCTTTTTACGTTGACAATTTCACGATATAAAATGCGGTTACCACTCAGTAAAATTCTTAAGAACTGTCCACCGAGATCAGTTTCAGTCATGTTATTTTGTTCAATATCTAAAATTTCACTGGTTGCATCATCAACTAGTTTGCAATCATTGCTAAACGAGGGTACAAAAATTGGTTTTTGGCGACCACGGAGGGCATAAAACAAAGCACGCAGTTCAAGTTGTTTATTACGGCCATTAATTAAAAACTCATGGGATTGAGTAATAAAAACACGACTTGCGCTATCTGAGTAGTACACGATACCCGTTTGATTGTCGATTTCACGTCGCATTGATTCATATGAAACATGTATATCATCTGACCAGTCTGGTTCTTGCTCCAGTACATAAAAATTATTGTACATAGGTAGCTCAACATTAACGTTAATGTCATTTTTTTCAACAAATAAAAATCGTAACTCTGCGGTTGCTAATTCATCTGTTCGCCTGATAATTTTAGGTGGTTCAGTCAATTTTGCCGATTTAATAGGAAATACTTTTGCACCTTTTAAAACAGCTGTATATATTGGTTCGGATAGCGTAATACTTGAATTTGTAATTGACTCAATATTGGACACAATCGTATTACTATCATCCATAACTGTTAGATTACCGCCAACATGATAGTCTCGCCCAATAGTTGATAAATAGATTGTTTTATCACCTGGTTTGATTTCTCTATCCAGTAATGCAATATCACTATAAATCGGCAATGAAAATGAGCTTAAATAGTTCTGAAACAGTATATTTTCAATTTGTCGACGTTCGTGTTTATGGATAAGCGTTTGAAACTCAAATGTCCGACGAGGTGTTAATCGCATTGCTACCCGTTGTTCTGCCCCTGTTTGTGATTGATGTACATTGGTTTTCCATTCTAATGTTTCTGTAATACCATGCGACCAATTTGGAGAGAGAGGAAGCGGTAGCGAACGATTACCGCTAACAACTAATGTAACGGTTTCAGCGTTTAAAAAATGAAACGAAATTGTGCAGTTAATGCTATCCGTGCCATGACTATCAATATCAATCGATAACACTTTTAAGCTTAATCGACTAAATAAAAGTGGTAACGCCACATTACTGACAGTGATCCCTTGTTTGTCACTATAGGTAATATCAGTCAAAATTTTACTGCTGAAATAACCATTGAAAATTGATACTTCTATAGTTCGCTGATTACTAACATAGCCAACATCAATAGTAGATGGATTAATATAGAGCTTGTTATAAATAATATTTAAAAATGATTGTGTAATGTAACCCTTTCGTACATTGAATAACTGCAACGGTATTCCGCGTGTAACTGGTCCTGTATTGTCTTCAACGACAAAGGAGAGACGAGCCATACCTTGGTATTGTTGCAAATCAAAGCTGCGCTGACCACGTAGCTTTTTCAAATCATTAATAACGTATCCTGTATGTTTGGTACTCATCACTCAATTACTCTATAAAAGTAGCCAAGGTCATAACTGTTATCTTCATCTTGAACATTATCTGTGACAGTTTGAAACGTAGTCGCTGAGCAACAATAATATTTTTCGCCATTAATTTCACGAATAGTACCAGGAACAACACTATCAATTCTGGCGACATAAAAATCAGAAACCACACCGATGCGTTGATATTGTTTGCTAGCCAAATGCAGATAAATCGATTGTGGCACCAACGTTATCAAATTATTAAATTGAGATAAACTTGCCTCGACAAGCAACATATCAGGGTGTGGTTTATAATCACGCCGAATTGTTGCATCACCAATACCCATTGCACCTATGCCTTCATAACCTGACTCATTTGCGCCAAAAAAATAGTCTTTTCCGTTAACCCTGACGACGTTAGCGAATGCACGATACTCTCGGCTTCCTATAAACAGGTACATATCACTGGTGAAGGGATATGATGCGGAACTTGTATCATTGGTGTTTGTTGAATGTGTTCCGTACGCATAATGACCACCGTTGTAAATTCCATCTTTTTTGAGCGTTCCGAATCCAAAATGCCGAAAACGACGAGAATCAACACGAACAACAACATGAATATATTGCGCTGTTGCTAAAAATGTATATGACGCAAATGGCTCATTATGAAAATTAGTACCAGCCCCCCAATAATAACGATAGAAATTTGCTTTACCATTAATCGAGCTTGAACCAGCTTGATTGTCCCAGGGTAAATTTGCGTTAAACTGATTATTAATGGCAATGTACAACGTGGGGAGTGAATTTGATGTACCAACTTTTAGGCTCCAAAAACAATTTTCATTATGTAAATAGAGTTCTTTTTCTTTAGTATTAATTTTATCTACAACCCACCCATTAACTGATTGTGCAAATGTCGCCAATTTTGATAATAAATCCATAACTGACGAGGCGTTACCCGTTTGATATGCCATATTTAGCTCCTATCCTATACTTTTTCAATTGCAAAAAAATCAATATTCGTTACACGAAAACCGTTTTGAAAAATAATAAATTCGCGACCATCATCGGTTTTAATCGTATCCTCTGCCGCTCGGCTTAATCCTGGTACCCAGTAAACACCATCTAATGCCCCCCAAAATTGAGTTGCACCTTTTTTTACATCTACAATCGATACGGGATATAGCGGTGAGTAGTAATCAGGTGATGCAGTTAACGCATTGATTTTTTTATTGCCATAATAATAAAATTGTTCAACACCTCTTGGATAAACTAACTCTGTTTTGCTACCTTTTGAACCATAAAACTGTTGCCATGACTGCGCTGGGGTAAATACATAAAAATGATTGTTACGCGGGTCGATAATTGAGGCAAAATAATCTGTTGTGATTGAATATCGCAGTAATTCATTATTACAACTACCTGCAATGACAAGCGGATAAGGGTACTCATTTGGCAATGCGTTGGGTAGCATAAATCCGCAATAACAACTTGAATAAACAGTTGTCATTTTTGTTACCACAATAAATCGACGATTATTAGCAAAAAACCAGTAATGTAATGGATTATTATCAGCAAATAATCCAACTTGTGTGCGATTTAACATACCGCTAAATATGTCATTGGGTTGATTGATTAATTCAACATTAAAGTAGGTTCCACCGCAGAAATAAAGATTATAAGTATCATTTGAAATGCTATTATCTGTTTTACACGCAACATAGATATTATTGCCTGCCGTAGCCCCTGGCGCACTCCATGCATATGATTTTCGTTTTGCTATAGTTGCTGTAGCCGCAGTTTCACCACTGTAAATTTCTGTCCAGTTATCACCTGTTTTAACTAATTCACTATCCGTTGTTAAAAATAGATTTAATTTATCCAGTAAATCGATTTCATTATCTGCAATGCCACTTTGATAAGCCATGTTAAATCCCCAAATCTTGTTTAATTGTTTGTTTATTTGCTCGAATAAATGTTTTAAATGCTCTACCACCCGTTACACTATTGATGCCACGACTGACCATATCACCCGCATCAATGACTAGTTCTTGCTGAATAACGGGACTCAATACAGTTGGTGAGCTTTTGCGTTGTTGGTTATCATCAAGTAATGGCGCTTTTGGAATATTGACATTGCTAACAGGTCCACCTGTTGCATAATGATGTAATCGTCCCGTATTGATAGCGTGAAGATAGTCGAGACCATATTTTTTCACAGATTCAGCTTTCACAACAAATTCACCGTTTGATAAGCGAGCAGGGATTGAATCTGATGTGCTTGTACCGGGTCCACTGATATAACCACCAGTCGCTGCCGCAACAGATGCTACACCCGCTAATCCCGACATAGCGGAGCTACCCGCACTAGCCGATGTAATTGCTGTGTATAAGGTCGCTGCACCACTTGAAAATGCGGCTGCCATTGCGCCTGTTAATCCCGCGGTTCCCGTTGTCATTGCGGTAGTTAATGAAGTACCAAGTTCAACCGAGCCAACACTTGTCGCAGTGGTTATTGCTGTACCCATCAGTTCTGCTGAAGCGATAGCACTGGCATTTTCAACTGCTGTATCGGTTATTGAGCTAAAAAGTGATTTACCCAAATTACTGAGTTGATTCATGGCAATATCAGCAAGACCTTTACTCGCTACCTGAGCCATTGCAGATACGATACTTTGTGCAAGATTTAATAATGCGTCTTTTAATTCAAACGTACCTTTTGCTAAAGAATCAAGACTACCTTGGATACCGCTTTGTAACCCGTTTTTAAATGCATTGGTTAATGCATCGGTAGTTTTATTTAGTTCTGCAATTTGTAGCTGAAGTGTAGCAAGTGCTTTTTGTGCATTTTCTCCAACTTGACCCGGAAGCGTTGTCATAGCTTGCAAAGTAGGTAAATATTTGGCAAGTTCTTGCGCTGTTTGCTTGTGCAAATCAACTAACTGGCTTTGTGCTTCAATTTGTGTAATTAAACCAGCAGTTACTTGTGCTTGTATACTTTGTTCTTTAATTGACTGTTGTGATTGTGCTTGCTGAACTTTTGCTAAAATTTCAGCAATATTTGCTTCAGCTTTTTTTAGTGGTAACAACTGGTCAATTAAATCAATACCTTCGATATTTTTATTGGCTTTAAGTTGTGCTATAACAGCTTGATACCATCTATCAATCTCTGCCGTTTTAAGGCGGGCAGGATCAAACAATAGCGAATTGAGTTGATTTTGTAATTCGTCATTAAGTTTTTTATTTTCGTGTGCTGTAATTGCATTATTTGCCGCATTAGCTCGATTACGTTGCTCTACCGTTAATTTTTGAGAATCAATCAACGCTTGACGAGTTGCGTATGTTTTTTGTGTCTGCTTATCAGCTTGTGATTCTAGCGATTTTATAAATTGTTCTGTTTCACGTGCCGCAGATTTTGCAGCTCGGGCTGATTCTTGTATTGCTTTTTTCTTTGCTTCGTGCGCATCTATCAATTTTGCATTAGCGATAATCTCTTTTTTGAGCTCTGGGCTAGCATTTTTATACTGACCTTTTTCAATTTCATAAAGTGCTTTAGCTAGGGCAGTACTTTTTTCTTGTAACGCAACTTTATTTTTTAATTGTTCGTTATACTGCCTGAGCGATTTATCCGTTATTTCTTTTACATCTTTATCATATTGACCACCAGAAAATGATTTACCGTCTTTTGATTTAACCCCTTGTGCTTGTAAATCTTTACGACCCTTTTCATTAGCCCACAGCGCTTCATATTTTTTACGTAATTCATCAACCGCTTTAGCTTGTTTTTCGGCATCACTGGCATTTTGTTTATGCAGCTCATCAAGCTCTTTTTGGGCATTGATTGCTTTTTCATTAATGACATCGGTGTCATGCTTTTCTTGTACTTCTTTTTGCTGTTTATCTCGTTGAGCCTGTTTTTCTTGTAATGCTTTATCATCATTTTTATTGTATGGAATATATCCTGCCCCAGGAACAATATAAAAACCTCTATTTTTGGCTTTCTCCATTCTTTCAATATCTTCTTCTAGGCTTGATAATCCTAAATCAAACTTAAGCTCTTTCTTTAACTCATTACCTAGAACACTAACCCCATTTTTGAAGCGTCGCCAGGCATCTTCTAACCAATTAAGCTGTTCTTGCATCTTGTTAGCGCTGACTTCCATCTCTTTGGCATATCTCTCGGTAGCAACGGCAATAGCTTGTTCTGTGTCACCTTGTGCTTCTAACGCTGCAATACGCTGATAAGTAGCCAGATCTAAAAAGTGATATTGTTTATTACTTTCAACAGCCCAGCTTGTGACCGAATTTTCAATACCTTTAAATGATTGAACAGCGTCTTGGGCACTTTTTCCTGTCACTTGTGCCATATACGCTGATGCTGTAGCAATGTTTTCAATCGATTTTGCTGATAATCGCCCCGCTGATGTCAGTTCTGCAATAACACCACGTGTTTCACTGTAGTTATGATTAATTTTACCGATACGTTGAGACATAGCCTCAAGCCCGCCTGCGGTAGCTCCAGCATAATTACCCGTTGAAATTAATGCACGATTAAACCGCTCTTGGTCTGAAATTATCGTACTTATCACTTGTGACATTTTGTAAGCGGCAGCAACAAAAATACCAACGGATAATGTGGCAGCACTAAATAATGGCGGTAGTCGCCCAGTCATATTACCAATTGTTAGTAATGAATTTCCCGCTGATGCAAAATTACCACTTGCTAATTGTTTAAACATACTGGCGATACTACGACGGGCGCCTTTGGTATTCAGATCTAATTTTTTAGTACTTTCATTGAGTGTTTCAACTGTTGATAATGCAGCACGTTGATTATTGATTTTCCCAAGATAATCATCAAACGTATCACTATCAATGACGCCAGCTTTTTTGGATTTTCTTAACTTGTTTTCTAATTCATCTAAACGACTTAGACCTTTTGTCGCTGGATCAATGCTAGCAAGTAATTTATCTAAACCTTGGCGCAGTTTTTCAACTTCTTTTTTATGCGCTTCAGCTGCTTTAGTGGCAATACTTTGTGCTTTAGCTTGTTTTTCAGCAGCAGCGGCAGCTTGCGCACCACGGTTCATTGCCTCAGTTTGTGCCGTATAAACATCTTTGATGCTTTGAGCACTTTTTTTGTTAGCATCTTGAGCAACATTTGCTGACTCTTTCAGCTCAGCATTTAATTGACTGATATTATCTTTTGCTCTATTCACGTCAGCCGTGAACTTCATTGCAATATTCATATCGTTATTAGCCATTATTATTGCTCTCCGCGTAACTGTTTTACAAACTTAGTAACTTGTTTACCACCATTAAAGCCAACACAAACATCCTCAATTCGGTTAGCTCGTTCTCGGTTTTGTAACTTAATTAATTCATCGTAATACAGCAGTAATTGGCGTTGCGTGTAATACGGTAACTGCTGCGCATCATGTCCATTTTTAATTAATAATGTAAAAACTTCACTCCAGCTTACTGATTTGCCTGTTTTGCAGCGTTTTGCCGAATGATTTTGCGAGTTACCGCGTTCATAAAAAAACGAGAATTAACAACCCACCACCAATCAAGTAGTTGTAAACCATCTTCATATGACAACGCTTCAATAAACGAAATCGGTTTTTGAATAGAAGTACTGATTAACGAATAAACCAACTCTAAATTACCCATAATAATTGTGTCGGCTTGCTCAATAGTGATTTTGTTTGTACCGTTCATTTCATTCACAATTAATGCAACAAACTGGTCAATTTCGTTACCAATAGTTAGTGCATCTTTAAATGAATATTCACGTACTGTAATTGTTTCGCCTGCTAGCATGATTTCACGATTCGGCATTAATGTTGCTAAATCATTTGATTCTTCTTTTGTTGCTGTCACTTTTTCTGCCATGTTATTTACCTACTAATAAAATTAGAGAGTTGAATAATTAGCGGTGACACATCACCGCATAATAAAATAAATTTATTTCGCCTTTTGAACGTATGAGCCAAAATAACCAAGCGAACTATCCTTGTTTTGACTCATATCAGCCAAGACCGTGGCAGTAAGTGGTAATTCACCGTATCCCTCATTGTGTAGTAACGAGAAGTTAGAAATTGGATTGAATTTAACGCGGAATAGCTCCACAATTACATGTTCATTTTCACGGTCAGTATTGATACCATCGAGCATAAACCAACGTTCTGGTGGTTGACGGGTAAAAATGCCCAAGCTCTCTTTTTTAGCATAGGAATAATCTACCGTTGCAGTTAATGCTGTTGTAGTTAATAATTTGATTAATCCAGCGTGAGCTGATTCGATTTCATAATCCGTGCCTAATACTAATGTAGAGCCATCTGGTGTTTTTAACTCGACATCAGCTACAAATGGATGAGTTAACTTGATACGATCACCAATTATCAGGTTCTCTGGTAATTTTTCATCTGTCGCTATACCTGAATTAACAGTAATCTTTTCACCATAAAGCGCCAACGCAATGTTTTCAATTGACCAATCTTTTAGCGTTAAGTTTAACGTGCCACTTTTACCTAGTGTTAATTCACCAACTTGTAAGCGTTGTCCTGTGTATGATTCATTTTGTGTCACGGTTTCAACACTTAACTCCATCTCGCAAGAGTCAGCGGTACCAACATGCCGAAAGGCATTAGGTCGAACGGGTGAACAGGCGGTATTACGGGTGGCAAGATTT
This sequence comes from Gilliamella sp. Pas-s27, assembly GCF_009795865.1. Classification (NCBI taxonomy): domain Bacteria; kingdom Pseudomonadati; phylum Pseudomonadota; class Gammaproteobacteria; order Orbales; family Orbaceae; genus Gilliamella; species Gilliamella sp. Pas-s27. The sequence continues at coordinate 102,987 of NZ_WTEW01000003.1, read as the reverse complement.
ATGGTACCTTGTAAACTCATTAATAAATCTGACATATCTTTCTCCTAAAATTATTTATCGGCTACCGATGAAGTGTTGGGTTTGAAATGAATCAATCCAAACCAGCACGCCATTTTGAAAACCTAACGTTTGCCCACCAGTCCAACTAACTGGGCGAACGCCGTCAATAAACTGAACTGTTTTACCAATCAACAAATCGCGCACAGCTCCAATCACTGGGTTAGCTAGCTGTTTAACATTTTGAATATTGGTTGCTTGGCTAGAAATATCACGAGCAACAACCACAACACCAAAATTAACACTGACTGACTGCCGTGTACCTGCGGGCTTATCGTTGGGTGTTTCTTTACCAAGCAAAACGTAAGCCGCTGGTGTCGGCGCTGAAGTTAAATCGGTTAACTTACTGTATTCAGCACTAGTACCAACAAAAACTAAGGTTTTATCCGCTAATAGGCTTCTTAGCTTTTCAGCAATCACTGAAACATCAAATGGTGCGCTACTCATCGTCCAAAATCCCGTAATGTGTTCATATCAAATACTCTTACCGGTCCAGTCTGTTTTGGTACACCACCTGCGACAGGCAAAGCATCATCAATACCAAGCGAATATTTCCCTTCAGCTACCATTTTTAGAAAGCCCAGAACTTGTTTGTAATCACGCACGATAGGATCGTTTTTTTCATCAGAAACACGATTACGATGCAATTTGTAACGAACAATAATGCGTGCCCAATCAGTTAACAAACGAGGTACCTTAACTAAGGGTAGCCTGTGTCCACGTTGCCGTAAAAAGCCGTTTATTTCAGCTTCAGTATCAGCTATTGATTCATTAATACGTGCGATTGCTCGATTTGCCTTAATAACATCATCAGGCAACCAACTTGAAACATCACCACCATTAATAATGACTTCCAACAAATTAGCATCTACGGGCATTTCACCATCTTGAGCAACCAATTGGGATAGCTCAACGAGTCCTGGACGTTTGGATAAATTTAGCAATGTAATGTATGGAATATTCATCATCTTGACCCAAACCAACGATAAATTACCATTGGTTGTTGTTCACATTATTAACTGTTTGCGGGAATAACATTTTCAAACAGATAGCCAGCATCTTTAGCTACAACGAGTTCTTTGACAGATTCACCGACACGAACACGTTGACCGCCACGTAAACCAATATCAGGATCAACAATCGAGCCCGAAACACGATCTTTAAATTGAGCTGTATAACCAAACGTCACACCACCTTTAGTATTTGCTAATTTATTACGTACCGTGAATGATGCTTTATTGCCCCAAGCACGAAGTAATGCTGGAGATTTACCTGGTTTTGCACTATTTAAAAATGCATCACCGACATAAATAGCTTCTAACTCTAATAAGTCAGCTAAGAACCCTAGCGGAACAAGACCGTTTTCACCCGCATTACCATGGTACGCGGCAACAATTTTTCGATGACGACGTAATATTGTGGCAACTCGACGTCCTAGTGTGCCGATATTTGGACGCTGAACCATTGCATCAAATGCATCCGTTATTAATGCTACTGGGTCACTATCAGGATTATTCCATTGTTGTGCAGTAGTTAATGTTTGTTTATTGCTGTAATTTGCACCATTAAAAAGTAAATTTGCTGCTCGAACTTCACGATCTAACAAAATTAAATCAGTCGTGGCTTCAACGGCATGACCAAGTGGGTTATAACCTGTAATGGCTGTATCAATATCATCTTGAGGAACAGGACTATCAAGACCATAATCATTCACAGAACTTTCTTGCTCTTTGGCACCAAACTCAACTTGATTGGGTTGTGACGTCCGACCAACTTTGGTATTAGGCAAAGTAAATCGCTCTGAAAAATCAAATTCAAGCCATTTAAATGATGTGCTAGAAACAGGCACACGAGGCAAAACCTCATCGGCAATTAACTTATTATTACGGTAAGCGATAGCAATTGCAGTCAACTGCGGTTCAACTGGGAAAGGGCGTTGCATATAAAACTCCTCAATTAAAAATTTGTTTATTAAAGGTCATAGACTATTAGTTAAATAACAGGTCAAGCTTGTTTGCTTGGTGCAATCCAAATTGAGCCTAACTCACCTTCATTACCATTTTCTTCAGCAAAACCAATAATAAAATCACCACTATTTGCTTTTTTCGCTCGACCATCGGCATTTGCTGTGATTGGAGCACCAATTGCAATTGCTTCGCTATAAAAAACTTGTGCCAACCCACTGCGCACAACATCAAATACTTCACCGTCACCACCACCCACAATTGTTGATACACCGATTAATAATACGGTACCGTCAATCGCTTGTTTTGCTAGACCATCTTCACTACCATGACAGACAATCACGCGTGGTTTGACTTCGCCTTCAGCGGTTTTTGCTACTGTTAATCCTGGAATATTCATATAAAAACCTTTTGGTTAAAATTAAAATGATGCTGACATTAATAATCAGCCTGTAATTAATGCTCTTACTTTTTAGCTTTGGTTACATGCGTAACTGCTTGGCTAATTGAAATTGTATTGCCTTTGTCTGCCTGTTCTTTTTGATAGGCTTTGGCTGCATCAGCAATGACTTTTGGATCTTGTTTATCAACGTTATCTTCACTATCACTAGCAGCCGATTTTTCAGCAAAGTTCATAAAAGCAGGACGTTCTGAAAGTACTTTTTTGATTAAATCAACTGGGGAACTGTTAACAGTTGCATCACCTTCAGCAAATGAAATTGGTTCACTACCCAACGCCATAAATACTTCAACAACTGTAGTTTTATGCGCAGGTAATAATTTTCCATCTTTAACTAGTTCATCAACAAAGGCAGCAAATTCCGCTCGCTTGTTAGTTTGTTCTTTTTCTAGCAATGCTTGTTCACGTTTGGCTAGTTCAGCATTCTTAGCGTCAATTGTTGCTTGTTGTTCGGCAAAGCTAGCGTCTAAAGGTTGTGGCATTTTTTCTTTCTCCTTTTGTTTTCTGTCGGATATTGCACGCAATGATTCAAGGCGCCATTGCGGTAAAAATAGGTCAGCACTGGCAATGCCGGCTTTTTCAATCAGCAGGTCACGCAAATTAGCTAAAATTGAAATCAAATTCTCATCAAATTCTTCATCAGCCATAGAGAATTCAACAGCACCTTGCTCGCCGTCAGATTCGGCAAAACTAACATCAGGCAAACCTTTAATAGCAGGCGCTGCTGCACCTAAAAAACCAATGTGCCGCGCATAGTAATGACCCGGTTTAGGATTGCCTGGTGAATCCGGTAAATAAATTGAAAGTGAGCGTTTTTTATAACTGCCCGCATTATAGGCTTCAGCAAATTCTGGATTAATCTGATCTAACTTTGCATAAACCAAACCATCTTTTACTTCAAATGATTTTGCCCATGCGTAAGCTGGAGCTGTTAGTTTGGGATGGCCGATTACAGCAGGTGCTTCAGATAGCGTTGGATCATAGCTTTCAGCTAAATCAATACAGTTTTCTAAAGTAAAAGTGATTTTTCGACCATCTACCGCAGTATGCGTACCAGGTTTAAAAACGGGAATAAGTGCCATAAAAAATGCTCCAGTAAATTGATATAGAGCATCATGACTTATTTTGAGAAAAGGGTAATCTGAACGCGGGCAGATAATTTTTTAATGATTTGAAAAGGGGAACGGCAAAATAATAGAAGAAATATACACTAAAAACTTATTATAAAGCATTTACAACACGATTAAAGCGATTCGTAAATAAACTGATTAGCCTTTTTTAATAAAGTGGCTTAAAACGCGTTATATTGCGTTTTAAGCAAAACCCAAGTGCTCACGCACAACATCGACCAATAGTAATTTATCTTGGGCGCTAATGCCAAGCCATGGGCGTGCTGGAATTACCACTTTCTTTACAGGACGTCCTCCCACATTTAATGCATTGCCCTTAACTGGTTTAATTGTACCGCCGAAATGATGGATAGCGCCATAGATTAAGTTCGTACCAAACAACAAAGTATTGCCTTCAATCTGCCAATGCAACGTACTTCTTAGATTACCATCTAGCGTTAAAATTTTATCTTTTTGTTTGGGTTTTGAGTCTTTATACCAAGGAGATAGTTTTTTCCACGGTACACCATCGGGCGATTCTTGGGCATTAAAGCGTGCTTCATGAATATCAAGTAATACTTCGCCCATATGACTAAATAAACTTTGAGTATCATCTATGGCCGCTTCAATATGAAGCATAGCATCAAGCGCATTTTGTATATTAAACTCAATATTTACGCCAGTCATTTTTTCACCTATACTATTTTGAATGTAAGTAAGCAGCTTCTGCCAAAGCCTCAAATCCTTACTTATGCACCTCAATTATGGCAGTGATTGAGGTTTATCGTTTAAACACTCGAACACCGACCCGCAGTTGCTCTAAATATTCAGGGTTATCAGGCGCAAATGTTGTTACACCCAGCCAACCATCATCACCGACTTCAAACACCGCAAGCATTGGCTTAATTTCACCATCAATCATAAAACGAGAAATGTAGCGCCGGCGCACTACAGATTTTTGTAGATGATCAAAGTACTCCATTCTAGTCCAAATTTCATCGGGCAGTTTTAACGAATCCGCAAGTAACAATAAAAATTGCTCACGACCACGTTTTGTAACTTTCAATTCACCAGTTTTGCTAACAGTGAAAAGCTGTTTACCGATTACTAATGCATCACCGGCTACATCTTTAAAAATAGCTGGCTTAGTTAATGTTGCACCAAATTCATTTAAGAAAATATTGGCATAATCTTCTTCGGTTAAGCCTTTTTCTAATAATCTAGTTTTACTTACTTCACGGATTGCCGGCCATTCATCAGTTGCTTTGCTTGATGGTAAACCTCGTTTTAAAGTTGGATCTGTATCTAATGGATTGGGTACAAAGTTATCAAGTCGTGATTGTCCGGGAATATGTTCAAAGCTAGGGTCAATTCCTTCAGGTACTCGAACTATTCTAGGATTACCGCTATTTTCACCAATAACTTTATCAACCCAATTAATTGATGGTGCTTTATCAGGCCCATTTTTTCCCATACGTTTTAAATCACCAACTGTACGCCCTCGAACACGGCACTGGCAACCATAGCCATTGGGGGGAAAGTGTGTATTCCACCAAGGATCATTAAAATCTAATACCAGATGATCCCAGCTTTGATGAAGTTCACGAGGGTGTTCAACATAATCACTATGCAAATATTCCATATATGGAAATTTTGCATCACGTAGTTGTTGATAGCGACCCGCTTGGTAAGAACTGTTTAAATTCGTTTCATAGATGATACGAGTACGCCAACTAAAACTACCGTTATAGCTCCAGCCATGTTTTTCGACAATTTCGGCAAAATCTTTTCTAAATTCTTCAAGGGTAGTACCTTGGCTAATAGCTTTATCGATTGCGACTCTAAAATCATTTAGTAACGCATTACGATTAGCACCCGCCACAACAAAGGCATAATCATGCTCATTATTGTAGATATCTACATAGCTGTTTGTGGGCACATTTGCTTTACGTCTGAAGAATTCAATTTGCTCTTTAAACGGCAACGAACCAAAAGACAAATTAGCCATTATTGCTATCCTCAAGTAGTGTGCGACCCGCTAAATTAGCTGCTGTTAATGCCTCAGCCATAACCTTTGCATATTCATCTAATTGCATATCAGGAATTAGCTCAAATAACTTATCACGCAATTCTTCTAATGATTGAACATTATCAACCAGTTCTTTAATTTGATTAATCCATTTATCAGTAACGGGGTGCATCTCAGTATTTAATCGTTGTGACTGAAGTACTGGCGCAAAGTTATTCGGTTGCTGTTCGGCAAAATCAACGTTTTTTAAAGATTGCGCATCAATCGATTCCGCTGGTGCTGGTTGTGGTTTTTCTTCCCATTCCCCGCCGTACGTATCTTGCACATGAGCCAATGTTGGGCGGTAGCCAGTTGATTCAATAATATTTTTATCACGTTCTGATAATGATTTCAGATCCTCAGGTTCATCAAAAATACGTGAAACTTGAGGAACAGCAGCACCGGGAAAATTCATCTGTGTAAACCAAGTACCTGGTCCTCGATTCCAACTCTCGCACATTACATCAGAATCTGATTTTGCAATAGAACTTAATACCGCAGCTTGGAGTGATTCATCACCACCGATTGAGCTTGATGCACCACCTGAGGAAGTAATTTGTCCAACGGTTACACGCCTAATTGCTTCGTTCATTGAGTCGTAAAACGCTTTGTAATCGCCTGCGCCTGAGCGTGCTATTTGTAGCAATTCAAGCGTCATGCCATCTGGCATGATGATGCCTGAATCGGTCTGAATTGCACGAGTGAGTGACAGTAAGTCCCGCTTTTGTTCAGGTGTTGCACCTGTACTATATTTGCCCACTGCCGTTGGCATGCCGAATTTTTCCAGAAAAATTAGCCAGAACTTAATATCATTGCGTTTAAAAAAGCTTGGCCAATAAAGCCAGTGAGCCAAGCCTAAGCCGTAGGGTTCATCATCATGATCGGCACCAGTTGCATAATGCCAAAAGTACGGCGCATCACAAGCTATCCCCTCATGCATATTATTTTGTGTTAGTAAACGCAGTTCACCGGTTGGAGTAAAGCGAAAACGACGGCGATCACGAACTTTGATATCGTCAATCCAATATAGATTATCTTTGATGCCATAAATCAACTCCGCCACAGCATAACCGTAAAAAACACCGTAGTGCATTAGTTTTGTCACTCGGTCAAATCCAACCGATTTCAGTAACTCACTCATAGCTTCAGCAGCTTCGGTATCAATTGGTTTATCTCCACCTGGTTCAACTTTCCATTCGCGTGAAATCACCGCATCTTGGCGCTGAGTAAATGCCGATTTCACTTCATCATCATTTAAAACTTCTTTGTAAATATCTAAACGACCGCCACCCCGATTACGAAGAACACTATCATCTGGCTGCGCTAGCGAACCAACATACAATTTAGTAATATCATTATTTTCGCCTGTGCCTGCCAATTCTCGTCCTGTTTCTACATGTGGCTTTTTACCTTTAAACCATAACATTAAATAAATCCTCCAAAATCGTTACCGCCACGTACCGTGCCAAAGCCTGTATCAGTTGTTTCCAGTTCTGAGCTGCCCGAATATTGATTCAATGAACGATAAGAATCACGAACGCCTAGTGATTGGTATTCAATTTCATACCCATTTTGGCTAGCTGCATTAATTGCAAGAAAAGCAGCCCAAGTTCTATCAGCATGACCATTACTATCAGAATCAGCAACAAAACGCGGTTGCCCCGTTGCGCCAGTGACTTTTTTTAACTTATGCAAATCAGCACGAAGTGCATTATTGCCAGCGGGAATACGAAGTTTTCTATCTTGAAATGCTTGTTTACCTTGTGTTGCTAATGTTAATTTATTGGGAGAGGTAAATAGCACACCTTCAACGACCATTTCACCATAGCGCCGTTTAGCATCCTCCACCGGTTTTTCACCCATACCTGTTTGGTCCATACAGATACGAATAACACGATAACGTCTAAAAACATCATCAAGCAGTAAATCTTGCTCAGCAAAAGAGAGTCGCTTTCTCTCAATAATTTCACGAGTCCAAAGAACATCGCCCACTTGTTCAATGACCCAAATAACAAATAGGTCATTACGTGCAGCAATATCAACGCCAACAAAACAAGGATTACCCGTATAGTGTTCAGGAACTCCTGCTTTTTCATCTTCGACACTGGTTATTAAATCAAAATCAAGCCAACTGCTGGCTTCATCAAGCCACTTGAGTTCAAACTCTTGTGCCCATAAATCATCATCACCGGCACCTTTGCGTAATTCCTCAATATTTCGAGGTAACCCATCATTAACGCATTGATAAATATCCGCTACATGGCGTGACCAACCATCACCTTTACCTGTCATCAGCTCATAAAACTTATTGCCTTTGCCATTTGGTGTGCTGATCACACGCAGTTTTAAACCGGGCTTTGAGATAACAGGGAACAATGCTTTCCAAATAGCTCGGCTATCTTGGTGAAAGGCAAATTCATCAAGCAGAACATTGGCACTAAAGCCACGTGCAGTATCTGGATTGGCAGGTAAAGCAGTAATTTTACTGCCACCTGGTAATTCAACTTCTAACGCCCGAACATTGGCATCCCAATCATAATCGAGTTCTTTAAAGCCTGCGGACATTGCACGCAGATGAACTTTAACCCCCTCATTCATGGCTTCGCGTGCTTGACGTTCACCACGTGATAAAATAACCCAACGCGCACGTTTCCCCTGAGCTTCAGCTCGCAAACAGTCGAGTACAATTTGTAATGTACTGGTAAAAGTTTTACCGCATTGCCGAGAAAACATAGCAATAGCAAAACGGCTAGTGTCGTTTACCCACTGTTTTTGATAGTCATAGAGTTTTAAGGCTGGTTCATTTTTTACTGTCATAAGTCATACGCCGCTTTAATTACTTTCGCTAACATCTCAGCTGGTACTTCGCCTGTTTTTTCTAGCTCATCCAGTTTTTCTTTTTGCTCACGCAATAACTTTTCACGTGCTGCTTTTTCGATTTCCTGCCGCTCTTTAAAACTTAATTGACGGGCTTGCATGGCTTCTTTAGCGGCTTTCGCTAAAAAACTAATTTCCTTGATAGTGATATCTTCTGATTCATGCGCCTTAAATGCAGCACGAGTTGCTAACGTCGTGACGGCTTGCGCAAGCAAAGCACCAGATTTATCATCAACACTATCACCAAGCTCATCAACCAAAATACGTGATGCCGTTTCAATTTCACGTAAGCTATTGGTCATTTCATTAAAACCTTTTTGATAGCGGTGAAGACTAGAACGGCTTGGCGTATCAGTACTTGGGAATTTTTGTTGCAGCTCTGCAATCATTTCATCAAGAGTAAGTTGATCTGCTCGTAGTAGTTTCTCAATATAACTACGTACCTCAGGCTCTAGTTTGTGGATCGTTGATTTACGTCCCATAATTACGCTCCTGCGCTTGGACGTTTTACACCAGGCACAACAACTTTACCAGTGGCCACATCAGCACCAAAATCGGTTAAACGAGCAACAATAACACTACCGATTGTTTCGGTTTTAATTAAGTCTTGTTGTCCAAGCCAACTTAAATGAGTTTTAACTTGATCACGACTAATAGCGTGGCCATAGTGATCTAACGCACTATAGATAATACTAGAATTACTGCTATAACTTGGCATTTCATATAAGATACGCAAAATAACCAAACGTTGATCTTCTTTTAAAAATTCAGCGTAGCTCATAATTCCTCACTTGTTCTTTAATAAAAATTGATTAATGTTATCTAATTGACGAGATAATCCTGAAAGCCGATCAGATAACTGATTTAAAGTAGCTTCATTGCTACTTAATTTTTCAATCAATTTTGTTACCTGATGCTGAGTTGGTAATGACTTAACCGTTTCTTCAACTTGTGTTACCCGAATACGTAAGTCTAGTAGCTCTTTTTGGCTAGCCGATTGGCGACCAATTAACCATGAGTAAACGCCAACCACCGCCATTACAGCCCATTGCAGAAACTGCCAGTTAAAGGTAAGTTCATTAAAATTCATCGTTTATTCCTTTTTTCTTCCAATGCTGCACATTCAATACATAAATCAGTAACGACTAACTTTCGACGTTCTTCAGCTATAGGCTCTTCACAGATTCGACAATACAGCCTTGATACTCCTGTCTTTGCTTGATGTTTTGCTAGTATTCGTTCCCGTGCTTCCATTTCAACAGTTGATGCTAAATCAGCGTTATCCATTATTTACCTCGTTGATATATTTTAATAGTTCAATAAATCGACCTGAGCACTGCCCGTATTGATCATAAAGCTGTTTTAAGGCTTCAGCTAAACCATCCGCCGTATTATTTCTTCGTTTTACGGGTAATTCGCATGGTACCGTCAGTTGTGCTGGTAAAACCATGGGTTGTTGCGTGAACGGCATTTGCACGGGCTGAGTCGATGAACTGCAAGACACTATCATCAAACACGCAATGACTGCGATCATTAGCCGTTTTATTAAGTGCATCTTGTAATGCTTGAGTTGATTGTTCATCATATAATTTCCTTTCTGCTATCTGCTGTGACAATGAATAACTTGCATCATTAGCAGTTTTAGTTAGTTGCTTTGTGCTTTCAATAAATTGACTTAAAGTATCTGCTACTTTTTGGGCTTCTAAAGCAATATATTCTTGTTTGGCTATTGCTTTGCCATGACTGATACCTAATCGGTAAAGTGAACCAAAACCAACAATCAAAAATATTCCCAACAAAAAATAACTTTTATTGCTCACAAAAAAGCTTTTGATTAATTTGTATATATTTTTAATCATCACAAACTCCTAAACCCCAATTTTCAGTTATGTAAACAGGTTGCCAACGGTAGATAATGCGAATCGGATAATCACGGTTTTCTTTAAAATTAATGCTTTTACGACCGCCATTAATATTTTCAACAACGCCCCAATAGTGAGTAGCATCTTGGTATTCTCGTTTTGCTCGCTGACGATCACGATTTACCCAACCAAGCCCACCGTTATATGCTGAGAGCGTGAATCCCCACCTGTCACAATCGCTAGCAGTTTCATTTATACGTTGATATAACCAATAGTCATACTGAATCAATGCCCGAAGAGACCACGACGGATTGAACGGTTCGTTGCTACCCAATGTCTTAGGATATGCACTAGAAATCCAATCCGCCGTTGCTGGCATAAACTGAGCCAAACCTTGAGCACCAACATGTGATTTTGCGTTTACTTTCCATCTTGATTCCTGATGAACTTGAGCTGCAAACAATGAAACAGGTGCATCAAGACCAAAAATCGCACGTGCATTACGTGTCAGTTCCCGTTGATGTTGCTTAGCATCATTTGGTACACCTGCTATAGCAGGCGTTAAATGACAACTAAACAGCATAAATACAATAAGTAAGGTTAAGTAACGCATGGCTATAATCCAAGTGTTACGCCAAGAATCACAGCGGAAACAATCAACGCCCGACGGATCAGAACAACCGCAAACAGAGTTCGATACTCATCAAGAACAGGGTATTCCGCACACATTTTGGAATCCATTGCCTCGGGGTGTTCATTGTTTTCTAAAGACTCAATATATTGCTTGGTATAAAAATCAGGACCAAACTCTTTCCAATCGTTATATAAATAACCTCCAGGAGATGCATAAGGAAAAAGCGCACGGTCAAGGTGATAACCAACAACAGCAGAAAGTAAAACAAGAGATAGTTTATAAGCTACAACAGGCAACTGTTGAGGTGAGAGTAACGTAATAATTGCAAATAAAGTAATAGCGACTAAATACCATTTAAGCAAACGAATTTGGGATAATTTTTTGATAGGGTGTTCCATAAAAAACCTCATAATTAATTAGTAATGTATGAGGTTATTATGATCTTACTTACTTGAAATGTAATTTGAACGGGGGCAGATTAAATTTTATTTTCTATAAGAGTAATTAAAAAACTAAATTTTATTCTTTAAAAAAGAAAAGCCGTCATAATTAAATGACGACTTTATTAAGAGTTAAGCGACTTTTTTATTAGCGCATTCACACTGTGGTATACGAAAAGCTTTTGCTTTTTTAGGATAAATAGTCTTTCCATTTTTGACTATACATCTAGCAAATGTATACCCACAAGCATTACCACATCGAGGACAGATAAAATCACTCATGCGATACCTCCTATTAAAAGGAGAACATTCAGAGCACAAATAAACTATTGCTTAATAGAAAATAATAAGTATAATCTACCGACTTTTTCAAAAGTTCCATTAGATACTCGTATGTTCTTATGGTTATTAACAAGTTAGTCATATCCGTAAAATATGTAACTAACACCCAAAATACAAAGCACTTACCGTAAATAAGTGCTTTTTACACTTCAAAATCAAACGAATATTGACGTTCAATTCCAATTTCTAATAATATAGTTGAAGCAAATAAATCAGCTTGCCATTCAGCATCTTCTTTATAAGTTGGTTGATGTTGAGAATGGTGCAAAATGGCTTTATGCCCCAATAAAATATGCCCCATCTCATGAAAAATAGTAAATAAAGCTTCTCTTTTTCCTTTAGAGGCTGCCACATAAGTTTTATTAGGTATGCTAATGGTAAAATCGTTGGGATCACAATGCCCCTCTGTAACGCCTAACCACTCTTTATCTGAAATTACTTGTAATGTTATTCCATATAAAGCTAAGTTTTCAAATACAGCATCAAAATTAATTTTCCTTTCTTTTGAAAGCTTAAACACCTTGCAAGAGTTAATTGCTTTTATTTTTATATCATCAACTTCCATTGGTTCAACTCGGTTTCCTCGCATTTGGTACTTTTCAATCATTTAATCAATCCTTTTTTTATTAATATCTTCAAATAATTTAGCTAATCGTTTTAGTTCCTCAGCATTAAATGGGGATCTAGCAAAACCTGCAATTAACATCTGTTGTTGCAAAGACAAACCACTAATATTGACATTTTCATTTGACACATCAGCTAATTCTTGCAAATTATTTATTTCGTGATTTTTGGATTTGAAAAAGTCAGATATTTTTTCAACCCAATTTTTAGGGATCTTTTTTAATCCTGTTTCTAGGCCACTAAGGTAAGCAGGTGTTGTTTCAAGCTCTTTAGACATAGTTAATAGAGTATAACCAATGTCTATTCTTGCTTTTCTTACTACTTTGCCAAATTCTGTCAGTGCCATATTATTTCTCCTGTTAATGTATTTGATATACAAATACCACACTAATTTATCATGAAGAAAAAGTAAATTCAACCATTTTGGTAAATTAAAATTTATTTTTGGTTAAAAAATTAAGAGATCTAGTTTTAAAGTTATATATTTCTATAAAATATAGATAATTTATTAGTTTGTTTGATTTTTATATTTAAATGATCTGCTTATAAGGAATTTTACTCTTCCCCACAATCTTTCTTCTCTTCAACTTCTTTTAATTGCGCCAACCGCCTATTCGCACTTTTCAGCGCTTCACCTTTTTCGATAACATTGCCAACTCCAAAATCACCTAAAAAGGATAGAACGGAACGACCATCAAATTTACTTTCTTTGTCAACATGTTCTATAAAACCTTGAACTTTTGCTTTTTCTAGTGCTATTTCACGGCAAGTCATGGTTTCTTTTTCATATTGAGTTAATTCTCCCTGACGACCGTAATTTTTAGTAGCACAGCCAGTTAAACCTAAAGCTAAACATAAAATTAGTAAATTTAATTTATTCATACTCAATCCTATTTATTTAAATATTCAATATTAACCATCAATAATCTTCATTTTCTCAATAACTTCAAACCTATCTGTGTTTGTTAAATGGCTAACTTCTTCAACACCACCTTGGGATAAAAGTAATCCACTTATTTCAGATGGATTTTTGTAGATTGCAAATTCATATTCTTTATAACCAGTAAAAGCACCAAACCCATTTTTAGCATTAATAAATACAACATAAACAGTTGCATCATGACCATCTATTTTTCCTTGCATATAGCCTTTAAATATATATTGTGCACTATCTGGATCTTTCAGTTTACCCATCATATAGTTTTTTATTTTTTCCTCATATTCAGGATGAGAATTGCAACCAACTAATAAAAAAATGCTAAATATAATTGAAATGCAAAGTAACCATAAATTTTTCATCTTTAATCTTTAAAAAAGAATCACACCCAAAATAAAACTCACGGCAAAATTTAATTATTTTTTTTACAATTAGCTTTCCATTTTTTCTCAAACCATTCTTTATTAATCAATGGTTCAATAGTAAAGTTAGATGTTTCTGTATCGATTAGTGAACCATTTTTTGTAATATCAACTTTAACAAAAAAACGAAGAGGGAAACCATAATAATTACCATACATGTCTTTAAAATCAGCATAGCCACAGACATAACTACGAAATGCATCATCGGAACTATTATTTTCTTCTACAAAGTATACTCGGCTAAATTTTGGATCTTTCAAGTGTTTTTCAGCTCTCTCTTTTCCTAAGTCAACCGCCAACTTATCATTTGGATAATCACAGCCCATTAATAAAATCGAAATACAAAATAACCATAATTTTTTCATCTTTAATCCTTAAAAAATAATCGCCCCCAAAATAAAACCCACGGCAAATATTGCTAACGTGGGTTTTATTTGAGTTCTGAACAAAGTTATTGTTTGGTTATATAAATTTTGATTATTTAATTTCTCTAAATTAGAAAGTTCTTCAACATAATTTAATACATTTTGTAACTGCATTTTATTAAGCCGTTTTAAATCTGAAGTACAAAATTGCCGCTTACTGTAATGATTCATCTTATCTTTTAATTCATCTTTGTCATTAATTTCACAAAGAATCAAATGAATAAGCATTTTGCAAGATGCTTTTTCTTTAGCTGCTTCAAATTCATCAGTTAAAAATTTATCAGCAATAGGAAATTGTGAAACAGTTATTTCATTAATACTACAAACACCAAGAGTAGCGTGTAGTTTAAGCCATAGTTCCCGTGCCGTTAACTCCCCATAGTTTTCAATATCAGAAATTAAACTATGAAGCGATTTTCGTTGAGCGGGAACCAACGGGCGAGTATCTAACTCATCATCATTACTTGACGTAATATTATAAATATCTCTACCAGCTATTTGTTCTGCCGTATTATCCTGAAGTCCAACCGTCACTTTGTTTTCCGCCTCCTAGTTGTATAAATATTTCCACCAGCAATTTGACCTTCACCTCGAATTGTATTATTCGAAATATTAACCCCTGCCTGCTGAGCCGTTCCTGCCGTTAGTGCACCTAAGGCTGCCGCTTTAATTGCCAATGGTGCTATTCTAAATTTGTCAATTAAATCTTGCTCATCAACAGATAAATTATTTGTTGTTCTAATACCAGTTACAACATATTGAACATCTAACCCAAAATTAGCTAATGTAGATAAATATAACGCATCAGGAAATCTCTCACCTTTTTCATAATTAAGTTGAGTTAATTTCTTTACATTAGCAATTTCTCCCATAGCAACTTGGCTAAGTCCCATACGTTCACGTTCTTCTTTTAGTCTTAATCCGATATTTTTTTGCATACTTTTTATCTTGACAGGTATAAATATTTATACCATAATTTAACACATAATTTATAAATCACTTATTAATAACTTATATCAAAGGAGCTAAAAATGTCTAAAGTTCTCACTCCCGAACAAGTTAAGCAACAATTTCAACAAAAAGGCAAAACTATCAAATCTTGGGCGATTGAAAATGGTTACCACCCCGTTGTTGTTTATAACGTTTTAAATGGTTTAAGCCGTGCTCATCGTGGTAAAACACACGATATAGCAGTAAAACTTGGCTTAAAACAAGCTTACTAATGCTGATTGTAACAGTTTTTCATATACAGAAAAAGGGCGAAAAACATGAACAAATCACAAATTTCAACGTCTGGCACTCGAATACTTAAGGTACTAAAAGCGCTTAAAGGTTATACGTTAACGGGATTATCTAACGGCGATATCGCAAAGATGATTAATGAATCACCTGTTAATGTAACGCGTTCACTTCAAACACTAATCGAGGAAGGACTAGTAATTAAGTTAGATAATGGTTTGTTTGCTCATAGTGTGCAAATGTTGCAAATAGCCCAAGCACATGCAATTCACATCACTAAAATGCAAGACCAAATAACAGAAATCAATCAGCGTATTACGGCTGGCGCAAGATAAGGATAACCAAAATGGCAAGAACCGCAAACAAAGCAAAAGAAGAAATTGAACTACCTGCAATTGATGAGCAAGGGATTAATGATGCAATGAATACCATGACTACTATTCAAAGTGAATATAACGAAGAACGCGACCTAGTTAACCAACTTTTAGGTCAGGCTCAAATGGCTGATGCTTTTGGGAAATTTTCCCAAACTGTTTGGGCTTCTAAATTAAATTTTGTTAAAGAAAACAAGCTTTATCGTAATTTATCAGGGAAAAAAACTCCAAACGGTTTGGAGTTAAAAGGAACTTGGGAAGAATTTTGTTCATTGTTAGGAGTATCTGATGAAAAAGCTAATCAAGATATAGCAAACCTAAAATCATTCGGCGAGGAAGCCCTTGAATCTATGTCTCGCATGGGCATTGGCTACCGTGAGTTACGCCAATATCGTAAGTTACCCGAAGACCAAAAAACGGCACTGATTGAAGTTGCTAAAGCAGGAGATAAAGAGGCATTAGTTGAATTGGCAGAAGAGTTTATTGCTAAAAATGCCAAGGAAAAAGAAGTATTGCAAAAAGAGAATGAAGAGTTAAAAAAGGAATATAAAGCACTAGATGCCGTAAATGCTACTAATAAGAATTCTATTGATGATTTAAAGCTAAAACTTAGTAAATATGACCTAAAAATTATTCCTATTGAGGAACAAATCAAGGATTTAGGATTAGTTGTCGATCTAAATGAAAACATTAACAAACCCATAACTCGTGCTTTGAATGAACTTGATGCAGTTATTAATCATCTTCATCAACTTGAATTAAATGCTATGGAAAATGATCCAGATTTTCAACCGGGCGATTTACTTATATTGCCAGACATTATGCTTAAAGAGCTAATTAAATATGATGGGTTTATTGTTCTATTGCTTGAGCATGTAAAACGCATTCATCGTGATTTTTGCAATAAATTTGATGCCAATATTGAAGAATATCGCTCACGAATGGACGAAGCAAAATACGATAATTTAAGTGATAACAATTAATTCATAAGGTTTCGAATTATGGCAATCAAGCCTAGTATTAACCAATATTTATACGAAATAGCCAATAAACTTGATGTTGCTCCACATGGCGAACGTAGCAATATTATTAATAGTGCTAGTGAGTTCTTGGGGTGGTCACGTCAGACTATTTACCGACAATTAAAAGAAGTATGTAACTGGACTAGCGAAAAGAAAAAACGGTTTGATAAAGGAGAAACTAACGTTGATTACAATGCATTAGATGTTTTATCTGCAATGAATAGAGAATCAGTGCGAGATAACGGTAAACAAACTTTATTTACACCTGCTGCTCGTGGGATTTTAGAACAAAATGGTTATGAGTTCAATGTAAGTAATGCAACTCTTAATCGTTTAATGCGTCAACGTAAATTGAATGTCAAGGCACAAAAAGTAGCAAACCCTGTTCAATCATTACGTGCTTTACATCCGAATCATGTCCACGAAATTGATCCGTCATTATGCTTGATTTATTACATGAAAAATAAACAACATATTATGCGTGACAGTGAATTTTACAAGAATAAATTGGCTAATTTTGACAAAGTCAAATTTAAAGTCTGGCGTTATACTTTGTATGACCGTGCATCAGGCATGATTATACCTTGGTACGTTGAAGCTGCAGGCGAAAACCAACACTCATTATTCCAGTTTTTAATGTTTGCTTGGGGTAAGCAAGATGGGCGGTTATTTCACGGTGTACCAAAGCTATTGTATTGGGATAAAGGTTCGGCTAATACATCATCAGCAATCAAGAACTTGCTAGACCATTTAGAAGTTAAATATCTAGAACACGAAGCAGGCAATGCAAGGGCTAAAGGTGGTGTTGAAAATGCCAATAATATCATCGAAACACAATTTGAAAGCCGTTTAAAGTTTCAACCTGTCAGCAGTATTGATGAGTTAAATCATGCAGCAATGAACTGGGCGGAGGCATATAACGCCAATCGTTTACCAGGACAAGATACACGTTTGCGTCGTATTGGATTATCAGAACCCGTATCACGTCAATCACTTTGGCAACATATTACGGCAGAACAATTACGCACATTGCCATCAATAGAAGTTTGTCAGGCATTAATGGCAAGTCGTGAGCAAGAACGACAAGTGAAAGCTGATTTAACCATTAGTTTCAAACATCCGCAAGCTGATAGTTCGCTTATTTATAGTTTAAAAGGCTTAGAGGGTATTGCTGTTAAAGATAAAGTCAGTGTGCGTTCATTAGTTTACGGTGATTGTGCTATTCAAATTGAAGTACCTCGTTATGACGGTGAAGCACTGATTTATCGTATTGAGCCAGACCGCAATTTTGATAAGTTTGGACAACGTTTAGATGCACCTGTGATTGGTGAGGAATATAAATCTAAAGGTAATACCGAAATTGAACAAGCAGCAAAAGCGATGGATCAAGTGGCATACCCGAACATGACAGAGGATGAAATCAAAAAAGCGAAGCAAAAACAAGTTGCACCGTTCGGTGGCAAGCTCAATACACTCAGTTATCTAGATGATATTAATCATCCTGCTTACTTTGAACAAAAAGGCAATGAAATTGAGACACCGGAACATTTAAAGCCGGCTACCACAACATTAACGTTAACCGCAGCTTTAATGCGTATTACCAGTTCAATCGGTCGCAGATTAACAACTGATGAAAATAAGTGGCTATCCGCTCGTTATCAAGACGGTGTTCCTGAAGATTCGTTAGATTCACTAATTCGTACATTTACAACACCTGTTGCAGTTGGTAACGGTACGACAGGGTTTAGGAGTGTTAAATAATGCTGAAATTAAAAAGCGTAATGACGCAATTCAATATCAAACAAGCACAACTCGCTAAGCATATTGATTATAAAGGCAATTCAATCAGCCAAGCAGTAATTAGCCAGCTTGTTAATCACAATATTTGGCCACGCTCTATTAAGCATGAAGAACTAGAGCAGAAGATTGAAAAGGCATTAATAAAATTAGGTTTAAGCCATGATTATTTACTAAATATTTTTGAAGAAGAAACTGACACAGCCGAAATCTTGGCGGACGACGCTGTGCCAGTTGACTCAAATGAAAAACACTTAACAAAGGAGTCAGCCTATATGTTACTACGAAAACAAACTATAAATCGAGATGCGCGGGCACATTTCCGCATTCCAAGGGATCCATTTACGGATGAAATGACTGAAGATGCCGACGTTTATCTATCCGATGATATTCGTTATGTACGTGCAGCAATGCGTCAAACGGCAAAGCATGGGGGCTTGTTGGCCGTTATTGGTGAATCAGGAAGTGGTAAATCAACATTGCGCCATGATTTAATTGATTGGATCAATATTAATCATGAACCAATAACAGTTATCGAGCCGTATGTACTTGGTTTAGAAGATAACGAAGTCAAAGGTAAATCACTAAAAAGTATGGATATTAGTGGATCAATCATCAATGCGATTGATCCACAAGCAAAACCAAAACGTAGTGCTGAAGCACGAGCAAGGCAAATGCATACTTTACTTAAAAATAGCGCATTATCAGGTCGTAAACATTTAATGGTTATTGAAGAAGCGCATGGTTTATCAATTCATACGCTTAAGCATTTAAAACGCTTTTATGAGCTACAAGAAGGCTTTAAAAAACTGCTATCAATTATTTTAATTGGCCAAACAGAATTACAAACAAAACTATCAGAATACAATCCTGAAGTTCGTGAAGTGGTTCAGCGTTGTGAAGTTGTGAACTTAAAACCACTTGATTTTAAAGTTGAAGAATATATCAAGCATAAATTTTCACGTGTTGATATGGACTATACAACGTTATTTGATTCATCTGCATTTACTGAAATCATCAATCGGTTACGTGTTGCAACAACGCGTCGAGGTGAAAAACAAGTGCGATCATTATGCTATCCATTAGCAGTAAATAACCTTGTTTCTAACGCATTAAATCTAGCTGCACGCATTAGTGCGCCAAAAGTTACAGGTGAAATAATTGTTGAGTGTATCAAAGACCGAGGAGATATCTGATGAAAAAGAACCGACTAATCAGTAATAACATCAATGCGGTTAATAAGGCTGTAACTATATTATCTAATGAAGAATTTACCGTCATTGGTTTTTATCATGATTCACTTTCAAAGCCAACTATTGAAATTGAGCATCACCCAAAGTGCAATAAGTTTATAGCTGTGGGTAAAGCGATGTATTACCGACATGAAGGTTATTACAGGTTTGGGCAATTTGAATTAAATGGCTGCCGAGTTATATGGAAAGAACGCGATATTAGTCGCTTGCATTAATCGAATAGGAGCTATAGAAATGATAAAGACTAAAAAACGTATTAAAGCTACCGCATCAATCTATGTTGTGCAATCAAAAGATCAAGCAACAGAGGCTATTAAATATTTAGGCGATATACAGCGTGAATTAATCCGATTAGAAACCGAAATGAACGATAAGATCGCTGAAATTGCTGCAAGTTATTCATCAAGTATTGAAGTATTAAAAAAGAAGTCAGTAGAAATACAAAAAGGTATCCAAATTTGGTGCGAAGCAAACCGTGATGAATTAACCAACAATGGTAAAGTTAAATCAGCCAATTTAGTTACTGGTGAAGTGCAATGGCGTAATAGACCACCATCATGCACTATTCGTGGTTCAGAATCAGTTATTGAGGCATTGAAAGAACTGAAATTGAATCGTTTTATACGTACAAAAGAAGAAATCAATAAAGAAGCCATTTTAAACGAACCAAATGCAGTAGCACATGTTCCTGGCATCACTATCAAAAAAGATGTAGAGGATTTTGCGATAGTACCTTTTGAACAGGAGATTATCTAATCATGCAAACACAAGATTTTTATATTTTGCATCAATTTATATTAAGCCAGACAGCTAATTTTATAGTTCACTGTAAAGAGTATGGTTTATCTGAGTTTGAAGCGGATCGCATCATTGACGAGCTAGAGGAATTAGCTAATGGCTAAATTTTCTAGCCCTAAACGTTATATGCCCGACCATTATATTTCAATCAGTCATGAACATTCATTTATGCGTGAAGTAACTGGTCAGGGCTATGTTGATGGAAAACTGTACGATGAACTCTATACTGAATATGTAAAATTAAAATCAGCTAAAACATTAAAACAGCGTTTTGTTAGTTTTTTAAGGTGTTTTTATGACAAATAATAATGAAAAGTATATTGAAAAAATCAAAAAACTTTTAGCGTTAGCGAAATCAACAAATCCCAACGAAGCTGCTATTGCTATGAATCAAGCCATCAAATTGATGGTAAAACATAATATCAGTAATAAAGATGTGGAATTATCTGAAATTGAGGAACAAAGATATTTTTCAATATTAGTAAGTATCATTACAAGCGCATTTGGCGTGCGAGCTTACTTTACTTGGGAAAACAATAAACGAAAGGTTTCATTTTATGGACTTAGGGAACGACCACAATTAGCAGCTTATACCTTTGACGTTTTAAGTGTTCAATTAGTTAAAGCTCGAAAAGAATTCTTATCGCAACAAAATGGTAATTGTAAAAAAATCACTAAAATCAACCGAGCTGATGCGTTCTGTGTTGGCTGGGTTAATGGTGTTTATCAATTAATTGAAGATTTCGCAATGACTGATGAGGAACTAAATCTATTAGCTGAATATAGAAAGACAAAAGATTTATCACCAGCTAAGGTTAGAGATGCTAAAAAGTGTAATGGTTCAGACTCTTCACAATTTATTGGTTACTTACAAGGTAAAACCGCTCAATTGAATCATGGTGTATCAAGTTCAGGTTATTCTCCATCACTAATAGGGGTTAAATAGATGAAATCTAAATATATCAAACTGATCCATATTGCAAAATCTCAACTTAATCTTGATGACGATACCTATCGTCATCTATTACTGAATATAACTAAAAAAACTAGCACCAAGGATATGACTGTTTGGGAACTGGAAAAAATTCTAAATAACCTTAAATCAAAAGGTTTTAAAGTTAAATCATCAAAAAAAACGGGGAAGATAACTGCTACAGAACCAGTTCATAAAAAAATACGATCATTATGGCTAGCACTAGCTGATGCAGGTGAAATCAAAAATCGTTCTGAAAAAGCTATCAATTCTTATGTAAAACGAATTACTGGTGTTGAAGTGATGGATTGGCTTACCCAAAAACAAGCAATGGTTGTAATTGAAAGCTTAAAAAGTTGGCAAGCACGCATATAAAGGAAGAAGTATGAAATTAACACGTTGCCCAATTTGTCATAACGAAATTAATTTAGAAGCATTAGTCGAAGATGATTCTGGCAGAGAACTACTTATATTAGTAAGTAATTTAAGCTATGGCTGTGCTAAACCGATGATTGCCTATATTGGTTTATTTCGTACTCAAAAATCAAATTTAAGTAATTCTAGAGCAGTAAACTTAATTAATGAGGTACTACAACTTTTTCAACCAAGTAGACATCTAGCACACGCGCTACGGGAAACAGTTAATAATATTCACGCTAAGCGTTTAACTAGTGAGTACAAACCGTTTAAAAATCATAATTATCTAAAGTCAGTTTATGATTCTACTAAGCATTTATTTGCATATGTTGAACATAAAGAAGAAGACAAACCCGTTCGTAGCAGTAATGAAGAGTATTTTGAACAGATGTATAGGGCTGGTGTTGACTTTAGTAAATTAGAAAAAAATATACCAGGCGCACTAGATTGGTATAAGAAGAAAACAGGAGCGTAAATTATGACTAAGTCTGCAATATCTATTAAACGTCATGAACTGCTAACGCATATATCATTATCTGTGGCTAATGAAGCCATGGATTATGGTCTACCTGAAGACATTGCGGTTCATCTTGGCGATAGTATTGCAAATACAATTTCAGAACTGTTCGGCGGTCAGAACATTACGTTTCCACGCGACTACAGATTCAAACTAAACCAACGAGACTTGCAAATCTATGATGCATTTAAAGGCAATAACTACGCAGAACTAAGTCAAAAATATAAAATGACAGAACGAGGTATCAGAAAAGTAATCGACCGAGTTCATAAACGAATGATAAAAGAAAAACAACCAACACTGTTTGATTTTAATGACGCCTAATTAATTTTAGAGCAAAATTTTTTAGGCAATTTTTATTTCATATTTTGCAACACTTTTTCAAAAAACAATTTCATTATTTCCCTGTTTATTTTGTTATATCCCATTTATCTCATCATTCTATTATTATTTATCATGTTCTATTTCAACATAATCACTTACTTCCATTTTTATTGTTGCTTTATTTGATAAAAGATATTTCCTATTTTCCTGATAGCGAGCTAAAGCATTGCTTTTTTCTATTTCAAGAAGTGCTTTCTTCAACTCATCATAAATAACCAGTTTAGCTTTCGCTTCAATGTAGCTTCTAGCTTTTGCATCAATGTGATTTTTATACACCGTATAATGGGGATATTTGACATTCTTATTCTTATTTCGTTCTTCCTCTTCTTTAAATTTTGCATAATCATCTAATGTAATATTGATATTTTTATCTACAAGCATAGTTTTTAAATTTCCAGCTATGCCAGAAAATGTTAGGTTTAAAAATTGATTTGGACGATCCTTTTTAAATTCACAAGTATATTCAACAATATTTCGATCTCGTTCATCTTTATATGAATCCCATTTCGTTTTATTACAGATATTTCGGTTATCAAGCGCATTACCGACAGTAAGAGTTGAGTCGACATTGTCATACACATAATCTTTAACTTGCTTAACCTGTGATGAGTCTCCGCATGCAGTAAGAATCAGTACTGATAAAACAATTGTTATTTTTTTCATTGTTATTCCTTATAAAAAAAAGAATTAATTAGCTTTACTTAAATTGTATTTTTGTGTGGTAACCAAAACTTAACTTGAAACATACTAGCTATTGTTTTAATTAATTTTATATTTTCATCAATTATTTAAATGAAGTCATATCGTTTAAACAGATCAATAAGATCTTATTGATCGTTAGAAACGATCAATAAATATTAAATAAATTTTCAAAAATTACTCATTCACTTGTTCAGCAAAGGAAAAATATGATTGTTGACCAATCACAATGTGATCTAATACTCGGATACCAACGATATTTAATATTTCTGTTAGCTTTTGATTGATATTACGATCTGCATTGCTGGGTTGCGATTCGCCTGATGGATGATTATGGGCAAAAATAACTGCTGCTGCATTATACCTAAGTGCTTGTTTAATTATTTCTCTAGGATGGATTTCCACAGAGTTAATTGTACCCATAAAAAGTGTTTCTACTTTAATTAACTGATGTTGATTATTCAGGTACATAGCAACAAAATGCTCTCTTTCTTTTTGTTCTAATTTTAGTCTAAGGTAGTCAATGACTTGATTAGGTTTTGTGAATTGGTTATTTTCTATTTTCATCTGCTTTTCGAGCAATTTTAACGCTATTGTCACAATGCGCTTTGTTGAATAGGAAGTTTTCATTTTTTCTCCTGTTAAGACTGAGCAAAGCATAATGTCTTTCATGTAAAAACTGAAATTAATGAGATAAATGTATAAATAGGTGAATTTTTAGATAATTGAATTATTAGTGTTATTCAGCTAATAGATTTGATTAAATTGTTTTTTAGCAAATTGGCCAATGCGATAAGTAATAATGCGATCAACAACAGCTCCCATCACACCACCAAAAATCGGGATCACTTTAATTAACTTTAAGCTATGCTTTGCACTTATAATACTAATAAGCTGTTTAATGACCGATAGACTTATTTTACGAATTACTTCATTTGGCTGTTTCATCAATGTAGCAAAACAAAACTGCTGTAATCTTAACTTGCTTGCCATCACACATAATGATAAGAAAATTAAGATTTTGATTCTTTCATCATACACATCATGACCTTGCAAGATAGCAATGGTTGTAACGAGCCTCATTTGAATAAACAAGACACTTAAGGCGTTTGTTGGAAAAGTTATAGGTAAACTTGCAATCCCGCCTAACCCTGTGATAAAACCTGTAGCTGTTGCTTTGTCTGTTTCATGTTTGATTAGTTTATCAAGTAGTAAAGGTAATTTATCTGACATATCATGCTTCCTTATTTGTCGACTTAAATAAAGAATGAAAATGATTGTAAGAAGGCTCTAATAAATAAAATAAGGTGTTTTGTAATATTTGACGATTTAACATGGTACACTCCTTATAAAAATGTTAATTGAACGGACATATTGGTATGTTCAACTAATGATATCTATTTAAAATTATTTATAATAAGAGTGTTGAAACATATTGAGAAAATATGAAGCAAATCGGATAAATGAGTTTGCTTCATGAATAAGATTAGAGGAGGAGTTCAATATTTTGTGTCATTTAGGTAAACTGTGTAGCAAAAGAGGAAATGACACAGAATTATGAACAGGAGCCTCATTTATTACTAATACTTCTTGTTTTTTTCATAACGAGCTAAGCTTTTCTTAGCTTTTGCTTTTTGCTCATCTGTTGCTTTATCTGAATTTAAAATGGAGTTAGCAGAACTTACAATAACTGATGGAAGTACTTCTGTCACCGTAAAGTCTCCTACTTGGTAAAGTTTTTACCCAACCATCTAACACTACTCATAATAGTCATCTTTATACTCCGAACATTCTGGACATGGAAATGTAAAATTAACATCTCCACCACATACAGGGCAATTTTCGGGATGGGGTTCACCGCCATATTCTAATGAACAAGGGATGACTCCTGTACCATTGCATTCGCCACAATCAGATCTAACCATTTTATCTCCTTAAATTATTATTGAATTAAAATACATCATTATTATTAGAAATATATTGTGCACTGTCATATCGTTTATAACGATCAGTTAAGATCTAATTGATCGTTATAAACGATCAATTAATTTGGTTGAGAGTATGCATGCTGTTAATATACAAAGCATGAAGAGGATCATGTTTCTTCCACGAAAGTTGTGCTAACTCAGATAAAGCATTCTTAGTTAGTTTTTTTTCAACATTAATACCATATCCATCAGTTTCATTCTTCCAAAGATTGGTAACGGAATTCATAATAACGTTATAATTTGCATATTGTTCTGAGCTAAAGTACAACATGGTTGGAAAATAAAAGCCGTATTGTTTATTAAAAGCCATTACCCAAACAATGCTAAGAATATGATTGGAAAGTAATGTTAAATCAGACAAGTTCAACATATCCATATACGCATCTATTCCATATTGCCTTTGATAGGCATCGTCATGATAGGCAAAATCCATTCTGACTGGATATAACTTCCCATAATTTGTAAGTAACGATCTATGATGAGCTCTTAGCTTATTTAGTATTAGGTCATAGTAGTTGTCCATTTTTTATTCCTTTATATGAATTGGATCTATATCAATTAGCCTGTTTTGTTGACTGATTTGTATAAACGTATTTTTTTAAGATTCATAGTGATTTTCCAAAATGAAGGAAATGTTTTTTTGGGGTTACTAAATAGGGGAAGAAATTAAAAATTTATTCAGACCAAGTGTTCTAGGTTTTCCTCGATGACTTGGAGGTGGGACTTCACTTAAAAATAGACAATCGCTATAACACTTTTTAAAAAATGATTTCTGTTCTGTTTTAGCTAAATAACTAAGCATATAACAAACAGAACGAAATGCTTCATCATCGTGATGATTTATCACCCTTAGCCCATTAATATGATAATTATTCCGCTGACAATCATATAAATAACCTTTAGTCAGTTCATACCATGCACGTTCCAGAGCAACGTAAATAGGATAGTATTTTTGCCTTTTTTGACCATTTACATAAAAAACAGAATGAAAATGGATATGTTCATTCTGATTAAATTCCATAACAACAGCATACCCTACAATATCAAGTTCAAGTTGCATAGCTTGATAGAGAAAGTACATTATTTCTTTTTTGGTTGTTTCAATATCAGTATTGAACTCATCATCCTTAGCATAATGAATGTCGATTCGAATCGGTAAAATTTTTGAGTATCTATCTTGTAGCTTATTTAGGTGTGCAATGAGTTGATCATTGAGTTGTTTATTAATAGTAAAATTTTTATTTTGCATTTAGTTGCCCTTATCAAATTAGAGTTATTTGATAAGGAGCAAGATTATTTTTTTACTGTTTTAGTAACTGATGGTTTACTCAGATAGGGTACTATTGACTTCTATATAATAATATTAATTAACCTTAATTCAGTATATATTCAATTTTTCGTTGTTAATACAAGTAAGTAAGTCTAAAATTTGCTTCAAAAATACTTCATTATATATTCATTTTTACTTCTTTTTTACTTCATTAATTTAGGTGGATAGAAAATGGAAAAAACAATTATAACTAGAGACCATGAAGGTAAATTAATTGTACATACGAAGAATTTTTACACTTGTTTTATTATTTATGATTATTTAATAAATAAAGTAAATGATTTTTATATTGTTCTTAATGGACAGAAAATAAAAAGCATGTTACCTATTAATTTTTGTAAATTAATTAATGAAAATCTCTATTTAAAGGTTATAAAGGAATCAGATGAAAAAAAAATAATATTATTTAAACAGTATATTGAGAATAAATTAAAAGAATTACAGCAATATTATGAAAAATATCATTTCAACAAAATTGATTTTTCATGGTTAAAAAATAATAAAAGGGCATGTATGGGCCTTTGGTATAAATTACGTACAATATGTCAAAATCCTATAATATTACCTGTATTTACTGATAATCCTACTAATCAAGATGGGGAATCGATCGATTGGTTACCTAAACATAAGAGGTATATTACACAGTACAGAAAGTATATTGATATTGTCATCTGCTATTTTTTTGAAAATCAAATCCAAAATCCAACCTCTCACAAAGAAAGGTTGGATTCTATTCAACTGATGTTTAATTATCTTGCATATCATGAGACAACTCGCATAAGAATAGGTACATTTTATAAATGTTATGCTTTCGATTTAACAAATATCAATCTAGAGTATTTCTATCCAAATGATTTAATTGAATGTTATAAAAAAGATTGGATAAAAATATATAATTCAAAAAATACTCTAAATTGGATAAATAAATCTAATGAGGAGCAATGTCGTTGGATATGGGCGTTTTTGCAAAAAGAGCACTCAATTACAATCCTTCAGCATAAAAAAAATTATAGACTTAATCAAAATTTTTGTTTTAATTTTTTTGAATTTACTAATAATGAAGAACGCTATTTAGCTATTTTTACTGCTATATATACAGCTCCAAAAGATGGAATAACAGACAAATTACTCAAAACAATGAAAAAACTATGGTTGCAAAAAGAGAGAAGATCTTCAAATAGAGCAAAAAATAACAAAATTTTTAAAAAACAATGTAAGCGTATTACGAAAGATACAGCAGAAAACAATGAAAATGATTTAAATAAAATAGTATAGATTTAAACTTATCTAATAATAGTAATTAGGCAAGCAATTCTCTATAACCCTTGCAAACAAAGGCTTTAAAGCTATTTTATGGATACATGCCATTATCGAACCAAATGTATCCGGGTTTGTATCCGATTTTCCGCTTGATTTGAGGTAATTTCAGTTGAATTCGGTTGAGTAGTGAAACAAGCTGAAAGGCTTATTTGTAAAGGCTTTAGACATAAAAAAACCTGCTAGAAGCAGGTCTTAGAATTTGGTGATTGGTGCCCGGACGCGGAATCGAAGATACAGGTTAAAGCCTTGGGATTATAGGAGAATTTTATATGAGGGAATGTATCCGTGGTAATATTAGTTTAAGCACCGCTTGGTTTTATATTTTACATGATATATATATATGATTATTGATTCGTAGGTGTTTATGATTTTTCATTATTAAAGAATTATCAAGATAGTAACTAATAAGTCAAAATATGTATTTAATGCTTATAATTAGTCTTTAATATTACAACAAAAGCGGGACCAATCTTCCATTAAACCACGACGCTGTTCCAATAAATCAGTTCGATGATAAGCTGCTTCTACTTTATTCCTAATTGAATGGGCTAGTGAGCGTTCTGCTAAATCTTGTGGATAGCCATTTTCACTACACCAATCTCTAAAGCTTGAACGGAAACCGTGTATAGTAGCTAGTTTTCCATCAGTGCTACTTTGAATTTTTCTTCTTTTAAGAAATACAGTCATGCAAGCATCACTTACCATGCCATTAGAGACATCAGACGGAAAAACAAATTCCTTATTAAAACCTTTTTGTAATTCAAGTATCTCTAATGCTCTTTTGCATAAAGGTACTCGATGCAATATTTTTGCTTTCATTCGATTAGCTGGAATAGTCCATATTGCATTATCAAAATTGACCTCATCCCATTTCATCCCCCTAACCTCACCAGATCGGCAAGCTGTTAAAATTAGAAATTCAATAATTTTGGGGGCAATTTGTATTGAAGGGCTAGTTCTGATGTGATCATTAATAAATTTTGGAATTTCACGCCAATCCATTGCAGGGTGATGTTCCGTCCTAACGGTTTTACTTGGTTGCGGCGGTAAAAGATGATGAACTACATCGACAGGATTAGAGGCACAATATTCTCTAGCCCATCCCCAAGATAAAACAGCATGAATACGTTGCTTAAGTCTCATGGCTGTTTCTGGTTTTTCAAGCCAGATTTCACGTAAAACATCAGCCACATCTTTAGGTTGAATTTGATCTAACAGCATGTTACCTATTTTGGGAAAAGCATAAGTATTTAACGTGTTAATCCATTGTTGACCATGTTTATAATTTTTCCAACTTGGTAAAAGTTCTTGATGTAATTGATAAGCGCATTCAGAAAAAGTCGGTCGCGTTTGTAGCTCTTTTTCTTTTTGTTTTTCTTCAAGCGGATCTATACCTTTAGATAACTTAGCTCGAAAATTTATTCCAAGCTGTCCGGCTTCTAATATACTTACTTCAGGATAAGTACCTAAACCGCGTTTCGACGTCTATTAGTTATTGGACTCACATAACGTAAAACCCATTTACCTTTACCTTTTTGCGTTGATGAATGTAATGATAACCCAGTTACTCCGCCATGAGCTAACGGTTTATCTTCCGGTTTAATATTACGTGCCTTAGTGTCAGACAGTTTAGTCATAATGAAATACCTCACAACTTCAGTATGCCATTCAGTATACCATATATTATTGTTTTCTATAAAATCACTTTATATGTTTTTGGAGTTAAATGTAGATTAATAATATGATTTTTAACAAATAAATTATACTTTTTTGTATCCTGTTAATTTAATTTAGACTTTAAATAAGCGGACTGCGCTTCCGCCATCTTCTCCGAGCATTATCTAAAAATCAATAAATCACTCTTCATCACTATACTATCAAGTATACCATTTAAGTTTAAATAGTATTTTGTTATCCTCTAATATTTACCAAATATCGCTTTTATTCTCACAACCTAATTTTCATTAAATGCTACTAAATACTAAAGTAGCTATTTTAGAAAAGGTTATATTATAAAAAATTTTATTACATAAAAAATAGTACAAACAATGATACTGTCAAGTTAAATTATCATTCGTATAATTGTAACTACCTACTAAATCAGTACACCCCAAAAACAAAAAATTCTCCATTATAAAAGTAACAAAAGATTTGATCATGAAAAAGGTGATTAAACACCAAATTGTGTCAATATTAAAAAGAAGCAGTAGCCGGAATTTCTAGTAAAGCTAGTATCAAAACAGGTTACATTGAACAATTTAATTGTACTTATCGAACCGATAATGTTAGATTTTTAGCCTAGAGGAAGCAAGATAAATAACAAAATAACAGCTAACCATTTACAATACCGAAATATCAAATAAACATTTAAACAATATGGTATTTATTGAATAAAAACACCAAAACAGACAATATAATTTTCTATTTATTTTTTATTTTTATATAGTTATTCTTCAGATTAAATTATCTATTTTCATACTTAATTAATGATAATGACTTTTATATTTTACATATTATTTCTCACTTTTGAACAATCGATTAAAGCTATTATATTAAACAACAGCACCTGTTAGATTTTTTAGCTTATTTAAGTAAACTAAACTCAATTTCAATAACAAAAGGAAATTATCATGGGTATCATAAGTTGGATAGTTCTAGGATTAATTGCCGGCTGGATTGCAAAATTTTTTATGCCACTTGGACGTATAGGTGTAATTAAAACTATTTTATTAGGTATTGCAGGTGCCTTAGTAGGTGGCTATATTAGCACCTTCTTTGACTGGGGTAGTGTGACAGGATTTAATTTCCCAAGCTTATTTATTTCTGTTTTGGGTGCTATTTTACTGATATATCTTTATCGTCTTTTAAAATAAAATCATGTCTCAATCAAACTTGGTTGAATTCTTCCGCCAAGTTTGATTTATATAAATAAAGAAATTATTTTCGCCATCAATTTAAATAATTTTTTTAATATCCAAAAACAAACATAACCTATACATAAAGAAAAAAATGTCATTGCCCATAAGAAGCCAAATGTAATTAATGCTAAAATAAAACAGACAAAAAGTACTGGTATAAAGTAAATAATATCGATATGTGTTATAGTATTAAAAAGTATAAAAAAAACTATTGTTATAGCAATCAATACTAACCAATATAAAATTTTCATAACTTTATTTTTAGGTTTAGCATCAAGAGCAATACCTATAGCTTCCAAGCCTGCGTCTATGGCATCAAAAATAGCAAATGGCATAACTGATATTTCCTTTCATTTTTGTTGTAAAGATGTTAATAAGTAATTTCGTCGTATCTAGATTTTTGTTATATTAATATTCAAAAACCACTTATTAATAATATAGTAATTATAATGCTAAAAATATTCAATACATTAACCCGAGAAAAAGAAATATTCCAACCAATTACCCCCAATAAAATTGGGCTATATGTTTGCGGTGTGACTATTTACGATCTTTGTCATATTGGTCATGGACGTACCTTTGTTGCATTTGATGTTGTCACACGTTATTTACGATTTTTAGGTTATGATTTGACTTACGTCCGTAATATCACTGATGTTGATGATAAAATAATTAAAAGAGCATTGGAAAATGGAGAAACGTGCGAACAATTAACAGATCGCATGTTACAAGAGATGTATGCCGATTTTGATGCACTGAATATAAAACGCCCTGATGTTGAACCTAGAGCAACGCATCACATGCCACAAATAATTCAATTAGTTGAAGACTTAATTAAAAAAAACCACGCTTATATTGCCGAAAATGGTGATGTAATGTTTGCAGTTGATAGTGCACCTAATTATGGTGTGTTATCTCGACAAAATTTAGAGCAACTGCAAGCTGGTGCTCGTGTTGATGTGGTTGATGTTAAACGTAATCCAATGGATTTTGTGTTATGGAAAATGTCAAAACCTAACGAACCTAGTTGGAATTCTCCATGGGGTAAAGGTCGCCCAGGTTGGCATATTGAATGTTCAGCTATGAACAGTTATCAATTAGGTAATCACTTTGATATTCACGGCGGTGGTTCAGATTTAATGTTTCCGCATCACGAAAACGAAATTGCCCAATCAACTTGTGCCCATGATGGGCAATATGTCAATTATTGGATGCACTCGGGTATGGTGATGATCGACCAAGAAAAAATGTCTAAATCACTAAATAACTTTTTCACAATTCGCGATGTATTAAAGCATTATGATGCTGAAACAGTACGCTATTTTTTACTATCTGGTCACTATCGTAGCCAACTCAATTATAGTGAAGAAAACTTAAAACAAGCAAGGATGGCACTAGAAAGACTATATACCGCCCTGCGAGACACAGAGCCAACTTACCCATATATAACTCCGAGTGACAGTAATTACTACCGTCAATTCTGTGATGCAATGGATGATGACTTCAATACTCCCGAAGCGTATTCAATATTATTTGACCTAGCACGTGAAATTAATAAGGCCAAAGCTGATAATAATATGTTACTCGCTAATGAATTAGCAGCTCAATTGCGTTACTTATCGGCAGTACTTGGATTATTAGAGCAAGATCCTGTTGATTTTTTACAAAGTAATCAAAAAAATGACGTTAATGTTACATTAATTGAAGCTTTAATAAAACAACGTAATGAAGCAAGAGCAAATAAAAATTGGACACTGGCCGACGAAGCCCGCGACAAATTAAATGCAATGAATATTGTGCTTGAAGATGGAGCTAATGGTACAACATGGCGCAAAAAAAGCTAATGTTTTAAAAAGCACAATTTTTTTGAATAAATAAAATAACGCATTAAATTAATCAACTAAAATAGCCCCCACAATGTTGTGGTGGGTCTATTTATGATCATCGTAATGATTTATCAATTGAGGTCAAAATACCTCGCAAAATATTTAGTTCCTGTTGTTCAATGCGTGCGCGAGTAAATAACCGTCGCAAACGTCCCATAATCTGTCCAGGATGATTGTTATTAATAAAACCCGTCTGTAATAAAGTCTGTTCTAAATGTTGGTAGAAACGCTCTATATCGGCATCTATAGGAAACTTAGTTTCGGTCATATTCTTACCTTTTGATTCAAACAGTT
This sequence comes from Gilliamella sp. Pas-s27, assembly GCF_009795865.1. Classification (NCBI taxonomy): domain Bacteria; kingdom Pseudomonadati; phylum Pseudomonadota; class Gammaproteobacteria; order Orbales; family Orbaceae; genus Gilliamella; species Gilliamella sp. Pas-s27. The sequence continues at coordinate 69,557 of NZ_WTEW01000003.1, read as the reverse complement.
TATTATCAAGGTTTAACATTGACATACGAATTTCATAACACAAAACTTGCACTGACATGGCAAGATTTAAAGAACTATAATCAGGATTGGCAGGAATTCCAACATGATAATGACATTTTTGCAATTCATCATTAGTTAAACCAACCCGTTCGCGCCCAAATACCAAAGCAGTTTGAGTATGGAGATTTGAAGCTTCTTGAACAATCTTATCACCACACTCTTTTGGCGTTAAATAGGGCCACTGTAAACTACGAGAGCGTGCACTAGTACCAATCACTAAAGTACAATCAGCAATAGCTTGTTCCATCGACGAGAAGATTTGTGCATTTTTAATAATATCACTAGCACCTGCTGCTAACGAAATCGATTGAGAATCAGGTTTTATGACTGGGTTAACTAAACAAAGATTAGTTAATCCCATGGTTTTCATTGCTCTTGCAGCAGATCCCATATTACCAGTATGCGATGTTTCAACCAAAACAATCTTCACATTATCTAAATAACTCACATCGTCCTCATTATTAAATAACATTCTATAACAATAGAATAAACTATATTCTTAATAAACTATATTCTTAATAAACTATATTCTTAAAAAATAAGTATATATTAAAATCATTGAAAAATCAGTTTTGGCTTCTTCTGTTATACAATACCTAATTAATTGAATCTTTCCCTAATTTAAATTCATAAAAATGAGTTTTATAATAAATATCTTATTGACGAGACTGAAATAATTTGCCAATGTAGTAACAACAACATTATAAATCTTAGCTTGTTGATAAAAGAAAGGAGATCAATTATGACTTTAAGTATTACCAGTAAACAAATGGACATTACTCCCGCAATTCGTAGCTATCTAGAAGATAAATTTTCAAAGTTAGATAAATGGAAAGCACAGCTGATCAACCCTCATTTTATTTTATCCAAAGAACCAGATGGATTTATTGTTGATGCAACAATTACAACTAAAGGAACCCCATTAGTTGCATCTGCCAAACATATTGATATGTATGCAGCAATTAATGATCTTATTGATAAACTTGAAAAACAACTTAATAAACTGCAACATAAAGGTGAGTCTCGTCGTGCTATAAGTAGCATAAAAGACAAAGTATTAGAAGAAGAAATTTAATTAATCTATTTCCTTAATTAAATAAAAAGGCACTTTAATGGTGCCTTTATTTTTGTGCTTGTTATAATACATACTATCTTCTTTTGATATTTAATAAAAATGACTACAAATCCTTTATTACCTTTACGAAATAAAATTAATGAACTCGATAAAACATTATTAGAACTTATTTCCCAGCGACGTAAGCTTTCAACGCAAGTGATTCATACAAAAATTGAAGCTAATATTCCTGTACGCGATATTGAGCGTGAGCGTTCACTTATTAGAAATTTAATCAATCAAGGGAAACATCATCATCTTGATGATATGCTTATAAAACGCTTATACCAATTAATTATTGAAGATTCTGTACTATTACAACAAAAAATCTTACAAGAAAAACTTAATCACAACACAATTACTACTGCCAAAATCGCCTTTTTAGGTCCTAAAGGATCTTATTCACATTCTGCAGCTCGTCGCTATGCTAGTACTCACTTAGATAAAATGGTTGAATTAAGCTGTTCAACTTTTAAAGAAGTTTTTGAACAAATCGAAAATAGTTCTGTAGATTATGGCATTTTACCAATAGAAAATTCTAGTTCTGGCTCAATAAATGAAGTTTATGATTTATTGCAAAAAACTAATTTGCATATTATTGGTGAACTATCTTTGCCTATTGATCATTGTATTCTTGCCATGCCAAATTCACAACTCGAAAAAATTGATACCATTTATAGCCATCCACAACCGTTCCAACAATGTAGTAACTTCTTAGAGAACCATCCAAATTGGAAAATTGTATACTGCGATAGTACTTCATCAGCAATGAAAACAGTTGCTAAATTGAATAAACCTAATGTTGCAGCAATGGGGAATAAAGATGGCGGTGAATTATATGGGTTACAAGTACTTGAACATAATTTTGCAAATCAAAAAGAAAACATTACTCGTTTTATTGTGTTATCCCGCCAGCCTATCGAAGTATCTGATCAACTTCCAGCTAAAACTACAATTTTAATGAAGACTGGTCAGCAAGCAGGTGCTTTAGTTGATGCGCTATTAGTATTACGTAATCATAATATTATCATGACTAAACTTGAATCACGTCCAATTCATGGTACACCATGGGAAGAGATGTTTTATATTGACTTGCAAGGCAACATCCATTCTTATGAAATGCAAACAGCGCTTAAAGAACTAACTTCAATGACGCTATACACCAAAGTGCTCGGATGTTATCCAACTGATTCTGTTGTTGCTGTAATATAATAATATGACTATGCAATATTTTTCGCAATCTATACTTAACTGGTATGAACTGTGCGGTAGAAAATCGCTACCTTGGCAAATCAGCAAAAGTTCTTATCATGTTTGGTTATCAGAAGTCATGTTACAACAAACTCAGGTTGTAACGGTTATTCCTTACTTCAACCGTTTTATTGAACGCTTCCCAAAGATAACAGATCTAGCACAGGCATCAATTGATGATGTATTGCATCTTTGGACTGGGCTTGGCTATTATGCAAGAGCTCGTAACTTACATAAAACAGCACAAATAATAACCGAAAAATTTAATGGCGAATTCCCGACACAATTTGATAACGTCATCGCCCTACCTGGTATAGGACGTTCAACTGCAGGGGCAATTTTATCTCTTTCACAAAATCAGCATTACCCTATTTTAGATGGTAATGTAAAACGTGTATTAACTCGATATTTTGCTGTTCAAGGCTGGCCTGGTATAAAAACTGTCGAAAATAAACTCTGGAATTTAAGTGAACAAGTTACTCCCAAAATTGATGTTGCAAAATTTAATCAAGCTATGATGGATATTGGTGCGATGGTTTGTACACGCACTAAACCTAAATGTTCTTTATGCCCTTTACATAGCAATTGCATTGCACATAAAACGGAAAGTTGGCAACAATATCCAACCCAAAAACCTAAAAATACTATTCCTGAAAAAACAGCCTATTTTTTAATGCTTGAATATAATCAAACTATTTGGTTAGAAAAAAGACCGCCAACAGGCATTTGGGGTGGATTATATTGCTTACCACAGTTTTCAAGTAAACAAGAAATAACTGACTGGTTAAAAAAACAAGGTATCGAAACCTTACCTCTAAAACAGCTTATTGCATTTCGTCACACATTTAGTCATTTTCACTTAAATATTATTCCTTTTCATTGTGTTATCAAAAAAAAGACAAAATATTGGGATAAATCTTATGGATACTGGTATAACCTTAAATCGAAAAATAACAAAATTGGACTTGCTACACCTATTTATAACTTATTAAAACAATTATAACTATCCTCTAAAAAAGAGAACAAAAAATGAATAATATACAAAAATCTGTTAAATAAGATTACTTTCATGTAAAGTAAAGGATTATGTCAAAAGTTGTTATTTATGAACGAATACTCTCTTTTGATTACCAACAAACCTTTCTGATTATTAACAAACTAAATCAAATATTCCTCTAACTAAATTCAGACTCAATTTCCCACCATTGCAATTAGCCAGTATAATGCTAGCAATTTTATTGTTAAGTGAGCTATACATGAAAACATTATTTGCCAGCACATCTCGTGGGCTTGAAGAGTTATTAAAAAAAGAGTTAGAACAAATTGGTGCAATTAATTGTAAAATTGCGCAAGGCGGTGTTTATTTTGATGCCGATGAAAAAACGCTATATCAATCATTATTATGGTCACGTTTGGCATCTCGCATTTTACTACCCATTACCGAGTTCGATATCTATAGCGATTTGGATCTGTACTCTTGTGTGTTTAATATTAAATGGCCAGATATTTTTGCTGTTGATAACGCTTTCGTGATTAATTTTGTTGGCGTGAATGAGTTTATTCGTAATAGTCAATATGGTGCGCTAAAGATCAAAGATGCGATTGTTGATCACTTTTTGCGTCATACTAATGAACGTCCTAATGTCGCAAAACAAGATCCCGATATTCGACTTCATGCTTATTTAAATAAAAACCGCGTCACACTATCTTTAGATCTAAGTGGTAATAGTTTACATGAGCGTGGCTACCGCCAACAAACAGGACAAGCTCCACTAAAAGAAAACCTAGCGGCAGCTATTATTATGCGTTCTGGTTGGAAAGCAAATGAACCATTGCTCGATCCGATGTGTGGTTCAGGTACATTACTAATTGAAGCGGCAATGATCGCATCACAAATCCCTCCTGGTTTATATCGTAAACAGTGGGGATTTTTTGCTTGGAAAGGCTTTAACCCGACATTGTGGAACGAATTGCTCTTCACTGCAAAACATAACGTATCTAAAACAAACACACCATTTATCGGTTATGATAATAATGCGACAGTACTTGAACGAGCTAAACAAAATGCTCTCCAAGCAGGTGTGGGGGATTTAATTACTTTTTCGATGCAAGATGTGACACAACTAACCAATCCATTGCCAACTGAAACGGTAGGCATGATCATCAGTAATCCACCTTATGGCGAACGCTTAGAAAGCGAACCTGCGCTTATTGCTTTGCATACGGCACTTGGTCGACAAATCAAACAAAATTTTGGTGGATGGCGATTATCATTATTTAGCGGTGCGCCACAGTTGTTAGATTGCTTACAAATGAGAGCAGAAAGACAATTCAAAGCAAAAAATGGTCCTCTCGACTGTATACAAAAAAATTATGTCATTGCTAAGCGTAATACTGAAGAAGCAATCACAAATTCCACTATGCCGGCTGCGGATTTTGCTAACCGATTACGCAAAAATAAGCAAAAATTAGAAAAGTGGGCAACCCAAGAACAACTAGAATGCTATCGGCTTTATGATGCAGATTTGCCTGAATACAATGTCGCTATCGATCGTTATAAAGATAAAATAGTAATGCAAGAATACGCAGCGCCGAAAAACATCGATCCACAAAAAACTCGCCAACGGCTTTTTGATACTATTAATGCCACCATGTCAGTGCTTGAGCTTACCGCCGATCAGTTAGTATTAAAAACAAGAGAAAAGCAAAAAGGCAAACAGCAATACCAAAAACTAGGACAAAAACAGGACTATTTTTTAGTCCATGAATACCCGATTAATCAGCGCAAAACCGCATTTTGGGTTAATGTGACCGATTATTTAGATACGGGATTGTTTTTAGATCATCGCTTAGCACGAAAAATGATTGGTGAAATGAGTGCAGGCAAAGACTTTTTAAACCTATTTGCCTATACCGGTAGTGCAACGGTTTATGCTGGACTTGGCGGAGCAAAATCAACCACCACGGTCGATATGTCTCGCACCTATTTGGAATGGGCTGATCGTAATTTAAAACAAAACGGTTTAACGGGTAAAAAACATCGATTAATTCAGGCGGATTGTTTGCTCTATTTATCTCAAGCTGATGAGCAATTCGATTTAATTTTTATCGATCCGCCGACATTTTCAAACTCGAAACGGATGAACGATACCTTTGATGTTCAGCGCGATCATCTAAAATTGATGACGGATTTAAAACGTCTGTTAAGACCTAATGGTACTATCATTTTCTCCAACAATAAGCGTGGTTTTAAAATGGATAATATTGGTATGCAAAACTTAGGGCTAATCTATCAAGAAATTACCAATAAAACGCTATCGCTTGATTTTAAACGCAATAAACAAATTCACTGCTGTTTTATTGTAAAACATCAATAAACATAAAACCGCCATAAGGCGGTTAATTTATTAAAAATAAGTTGAAATAAAAAACTTTAATAAAATCAACGTCTTTCCTGAGCGTTTTTTATAACGTTTTAGTCACCTTAAATATTGATAATTTTTATAATTATGAGCACAAACAACGTTTAAGGGAATTTGAACGACTCCTCAAAAAGTTACTTGTTTTATATTTACTTTTTTAGTTATATGCCAATAAATAATGCTAAACCTACCGAACCACAAGCACTGCCGTTTTAGCTCCACGCACAACCCCTGAAGCATTCGATCCTAAAAGATGCGTTGAAATATTAGGACGACGTGAACCTAAAATAATTAAGTCTGGTTTGATTTCGTCAGCTAATGCAAGGATTTCATCTCTTGGATGACCAAATGCAATAGAAAACGATAAATGTTCATGCGGTAAATTAATCGAATTCATTAATTGATGAAGATATTGTTCTGTTTGTACTGTTGCATGATCTTTAAATTCATCAAATCCAAAAGAGTAAGCATTGATAATAGCTGATGAAACAGGCAAAGCATGAAAAAATATTACTTCAGCATTAGACAATCGAGCTAAGCACTCTACATGTGGAATCACTTTTTTAGTTAATTCATCTTCAAGCACATCAATAGGAACCAAAATTTTTTTGTACATAACTCCCTCCTTGCTTTGTTATAGATTCAATTATATATTTAGCGAACCTAAAATAGATTTTACCTAGCTAGTATGATACTCATTTTAACTTTAATCTTTAATTATTTTTTATCCAATTTATGATGGAGATCAACATGAATCGTATTATCTATCAATTTAATATAAAAACCTAGCTAGAGCACATAGTTGATTATTATGGTCATATCGGTTTTAATGCGCATCCTTCAGCTTGGATTTTAAGAGATAATTAAAATGAGAATCATATTAGCCTCGACTTCACCATCACGTAAAAAAGTACTTGAAAAATTAGCTATTCCTTTCGAGTGTGTGCCTCCTATATGTGATGAAACACCACTAGCAGGTGAGTCAGCTAAGCAATTGGTCGTTCGGCTAGCTAAACTTAAAGCCCAATCATTAGCTATGCAGTTTGCTGATAGTTTAATTATTGGCTCTGATCAAGTTGGTGTGTTAGACGGTAATATTGTTTGCAAACCACATACAATTGATAATGCCCGTAAACAGCTTCGACAAAGTAGTGGTAAAGCTTTCTATTTTTATACTGGGATGACAGTAATTAATACCAAAACACAACAACAAATCACCATTTGCGAACCATTTAAAGTGACTTTTCGGCATTTAACTGATTCAGAAATTGATGCCTACATTAGCAAAGAGAAGCCACTACAATGTGCTGGTAGTTTTAAATGTGATGAACTAGGCATCACCCTATTTGATAAACTTGAAGGTGATGACATTAATTCATTAGTTGGATTACCATTATTAAAACTTAATAAAATCATGATCGAAATGGGTTGTAATCCACTTTTAATATAACAATTCAGTTAATAACTAAACCCATTAGTCAATAAATCGTCCAGCTGACATTTTCATAACTTTTTGGCTATAACGGGCAACATCATGATCATGAGTGACAATTAATAACGCTGTACCTTGTTGATGAATTTCAGACAGTAGTTGCATGATTTCAGCTGCGCTTTCTTCATCAAGATCACTGGTTGGTTCATCAGCAATAATGATTTGGGGCTTACAAATCAGTGCTCTCAATATCGCAATACGACGCATTTCACCACCTGACATATGGGCAGGATATGTATCTTGCAGGTGGCTTATTTTGGCCTTTTCAAGCAGACTTTTTGCTTCATTTAGTGGATTTTGATTTGCTCGCTTAGTTAAATAAAAAGGCAGTCGAATATTATCAATTGCGGTTAAATTAGGCAGTAAACTGCTACCTTGAGGGATATAACCAATATGCTGATTACGAAAGGCGGATACTTGCTGATCATTAAGCTCAAACAGATTGGTCTGATTAATGGTAATGTTACCTTGTGTTGGTGTTAATAAGCCTGCAATCATATTTAGTAAAGTGGTTTTACCACTGCCTGATTTTCCCATAATGCAAATAAAGTCATCTTTTGTCATTGAAAAACTAACATTATTCACAGCTGAAAAGATTTGCTGTCCTCTAGTGTAATCTTTACGTAGATTTTTAACATTCAGTAACATTATTCGCCCTCTCTAAGGGTGCTATAAGTATCAAATTTAGTCATTGATAAGGCACTATAAGAACTTGATAAAGGTCCAATAATTAGTGTAAGAATGAAAACAACAATTGCATACAACAGCGCATCAAATAGTGAAATATTCACACACGGTAAACCAATTGACTGGCAGATTAATAGATTAAAGGCGTAAAGTAACACAGCAGCAATCACTATGCCTGTAATTCCACCTAATGCACTAATAATTAAAGATTCACGAAGCAACATTTTAACTAAATCACGACGTGAAGCGCCTAATATTCGTAATAAGCTCATTTCACGCTTACGTTCATTTAAGCTTGAAGAAAATATGACAAAAATCACAATAGTGGCCAAAACCCAAAAAATAGCCGATAAACTATATACAATAGTTGAAAAGCCTGTTAACCATTTTGATATATTACTTAGCATTCCTTTAGTCATAACAAAATCGATATTATAGCCAATAGCATATTTGGGCATAATTTGATTAACAATATCCTTAATTTGATAATTAGGATTGACCTTAATAAAAATCGACGAGGCATAATCAGCAAAATGTTCAACATCCCCTTCAATTAATTTTGCATTTTTCATTAATGATTGGGCTGCTGGCATAGTCATAAAGACAGAGGAATCAAATCCCATACCCGTGCTATCCATTTTAGCAGCTATTTTGAAAGGATGATTAAAGAACATAATTTCATCCCCGACTTGTGAATTAATTTTGGCACCCACTACTACCTGATTGTCAGTTAAAGGCTGAGTCAATTGTGATTGTAGCCATGGTTTTATGACAAAGTCACTCTGCTGTTCAAAGCCGATTAGTTGCACTTTTGTTGTACAACATCCTGCATTTAATGAGGCAATAAATAGCTGAGGTGAAATCGCATCAATCCCTTTGATATCTTTTATTTTATCAATCAAATCAACTTTTAAATAAAAGCTACTCGGTTCACCACGCAATAGGGCAACTTCCATATTTTTTTCATAACCATAAGGTACAATAAGAATATCTGCACCTAATCGATTAGCCATGCCTGAAATGCCAAGACTAAGGTTTTTCATCAATACACTTCCCCCAAACAACGTTGCCGAAAAAAGCATAATGATGATAATCAAACAGCAACTTCTAAACGGTCGCCGCTGAATATTTCGCCATGCCAAATTTGCCATGGTGATCGGTTTTTCGTGCATATTGACTTCCCTGCTTGTTGGATTTAAATATTATCTTTACCTAATATCAGGTAAAGATAAGTATGGTTTTTATTTGCTAACAAAGGCTATCGATTTTTTGTTTTTTTATTTAAATAATAGGTATTAACCACTGCGGCAATAAATAATAAGCCTGATAATAATACTAAGGCGGGTTTAGCACCCATATTACACCGCATCATTTCGTTAGAACAGACACCAATTAGGATCGTTGGAATTGCAGCGGCTAACAACGATATGCAAGCTGTCGCCATGCTTAATCCCATTCGAATAAAAGCCGTACGACTAATCAGTAGTAATGCACCGATGACTATCACTAAACAACCGATCCCTATTTCGGCTCTTGCTGTCCAAAAACATTTCATAATTTTTCCTGTACTAGCATGCATATGTCCACTATGTGCAAGCTCACTACTAGCACCGTTCATTGCACTCATACCATGGCTCATAGTGTCAACGGGTGTCACAATCGCCTCTGGCAATGGGCAAACAGGTAAGATATATAATGGAAACAAAATAATTAATACGCCAATAATAATAAAGATACTTGATGAAATAATACGGTTTTTCATATACGACAACCTTTTGTTGATTAGTTGTTAATTACACGCGCGACTTTGCCGTGCTCCAGTACTACCGTGGTTTGTGCATGTTTCGACACTTCTAGTGAATGAGTAACCACAATGATTGTACTGCCTTCTTCGTGCAGTTGATGTAGTAAGTCCATGACCATCGCTTCATTGCTTTCATCTAAATTACCCGTTGGTTCATCGGCTAAAATTAATTTTGGATAATTAATCAGTGCTCTAGCAATACAAACTCGCTGCTGTTCACCACCCGATAACTGCCTTGGCAAGTGCTTAGCACGAGCAGCAAGCCCAACACGTTCAAGAGCTTGCATGGCTTCTTTTTCGTCGACCATACTATGATAATACTGAGCAACCATGACATTTTCGAGTGCGGTTAAATATGATACTAAGTGAAATTGTTGAAAAATTAAGCCTATTTTGTCTCGGCGGATTTCAGTTAATTCTGGCAAAGAAAGCTGAGTAATATCTTGTCCATCAAAATAAACTGAACCAAGGGAAGGCTTATCCATACAACCAATGATATTCATCAAGGTTGTTTTACCACTACCAGATGGCCCCATAATTGATAGCCATTTACCTTCTTCAACCGCTAAATTCACTTCAGATAGTGCATGTAGTGAACCATAAATTTTAGACACATTATTTACTTCGAGTATATTCATACTTTATATCCTATTCACCTCGCAAAACTAACGCAGGTTCGACTTCTAGTGCTCGTTTTACCGGGATTAAACACGCAATGACCGTAACTATCACAGAGATAATAACTGTGGTTGGAATCAGATAAAGCTCAATAATAATTGAACGGCCAAACACATTGGTACTAATGATTTGTGCAAAAATAAGCCCACAAATTGCCCCAATAATGCCACCAAGGATACCTAAAACGGTCCCTTCAGCTAAAAATTCTTTGGCGATACTTTGGTTATTAGCGCCAATTGCCTTTTTAAGCCCAATTTCCTTACGGCGTTCCATGACAACTGTCATCATTGTTGTGGCCACGCAAATCATAGTTAGTACTAATACCACAAAAGTGACCAAATAAAGTAATGAGGACAATTTACCAAGCACCGATGTTTCAGATTTTGTCACCCATTTGATCAAATGTGGGGTTATTGTAGTGGATTGTTGTTTGATGTTTTGAATATACTGATTTAACTCCGCTTCAGTCGCCGTAATGCTTACTTCAACCACTTCGGCTTGTTCATTTTCTTCTAATAGTTTTTCTAAATCATGTAGATCAATAAAAATAAAACCATCTTCTGCTCGTCCTGTTTTAACAATTCCGGTTATTTTTAGATCCTCATCAAAACGTGAATTTTGTTTAGATTTACCTGAAATTGGCATAGTACCACCAACGCTTAACTTAGCAAAATTAGCTATATCTGTACCAATCATTATTTCATGTGGATTTTGTGGCAATGCACCTTCAATGTGCCAATAAGGGCTGGTTTTGGTTACTTGTTTAAAGTCAGTACCCACAATAGTATAAGGGTGCTGATTACTGCGAATCGACTCATAACGAAAAGGTGTCACGCCAAGTAATTTATCTTTTGGTAAAAAACTCACAGCTTTATTAACATCCGTCATTGCTACCGTTGGCTGATTATTAGCAGGCAACAACAGAAGATTAGCACCATAGGAACGAAATTCTTGTCCCATTTGCCGTGGAATATCATAACAAAGTGTGATCATACCAAGAAGTACTGTCGCACCAATAGCTACACCAAGCAAAGCAACAGCAATGCGAGACCGACGACGGATAAGTGAACTTAACACGGTTTTAATTATAAAGCGTCTATTTTTATTAATCATGAGACTTCCTTTCACCTTATCGACCATGTAATACATCAGTTGGGCGTAAAAACATCATCATCCGAAGTGCAGGTAAACTACCCAAGAGTGTAATTAAAAAGACCATTATTATGGTTAATGGAATAATCAACATTTTGGGTTCGACAAACGATCCAAATACTGTATAACCAATCACTTGAGCAAAACCAATCCCGATAAAATATCCCAAAATTCCACCTAAAAAGGCAATAATAAATAGTTCACTAAAAATGAGCAAAGATACTGCCATATTTGTTGCGCCTAGTGCTTTTAATAAACCAATTTCGGTACTACGCTCTATAACGTTCGCAGTCACTAAATTGGAAATTGCTAACGCCGAACAAATCAATGACAAAACGGTTAGTAATAACATTAGTAATTGTGTTTTTTGTAAAATAGAACCTTCAGATTCAGCCACTTGCATAATGGCTTTAACTCTAACATCAGGCATTAATTCTTCAAGTTGATAAGCGATCGAGCTAATATAAGCTGTGCAATACCATGTATCCCACTCTGTTCTAGATAAACTATTCGGATCCTGTGCTGCTTTGCGCGCTAATTCATTTTCGGGAGTGGTTAATGCGCTCACCTCAACACGTTCAACTAGTCCATTTTTATCGGCAAGATCTTGTGCAACAGGTAAGGAAACATAAATTTGAGCATCTTCAACGCCCCCACTATGAAAAATATTATTTATTGTGAGCGTGAGTTTTTTATTTGTGTGCGTTGAAATAATATCTATTTTATCACCTAGTTTTAAATTCCACTGTTTTGCAACAGTTTCACCCACCATCGCACCTTGCACATTGTCATCTGTCATGGTCTTACCGTCAATGGTCCACCATGATTTCATAGCCAACATACCCGTATCAACCTGATCGCCTGTTGGAATATTAAGATGTTTATTAAACCAAGTACCCACCACAGTAATTGGTTTATCATGAAATGTCGCTTGAGTTGTTAGGAAAGGCGCAAAATCAACAATATTATAAGCCCAAAAGATCATCTTAATTTTGACAAGTTCATCTTCTTTAATATACTGCACAGCTTGCCCACTATCATTGTTATCAAGCTGGTACATTTCATTAATGACAGCACTACCACGAGGAACGATATTAAGATTAGCACCATAGGCTTTTAGCTCTTGATTAACTTTATCACCTACGTCAAACATTACATTTAGCATAGCAGTAGCAAGCGAAACACCTAAAGCAACGGTTAAAGCAATAAGAAAGAGTTTCTTTTTTTGGCGAACTAATACACTGAGTAACATTCTGCGAAACATAATCTATTCCTTTTAATTCGCTTTTATTTAAAACGGCTTTTTTCTGCTTCAAGATTTGCAGGACGGATCACCATATTACCATCAATAATTTCATACTTAAGTGGCACAGGATTACACCCACCAGAAAACCCAATAGTTGCAATATTCATTACCACATCACACAAAATACAAACCACTTGATCACCACGTTGATAGTAACCGCTTGCACCACAAATATCACAAGCATCAAAACCAACACCATAAGCATTTTCACTTTTTTTAATAACAATAAAACGAACCAATGTACCATCCGTGGCTTGATAGCCATAGCGGTGTAAATTGCCGTCGTTTACTTTATCAAGGGGAATAACAATTAAATTATCGGCATTGGGTGTTACTGGCTCAGCAGGTGTGAGCTCTACTCCTTTTTCAAAAATATAGCGAGCGCGAGTTACGGTATAAGCGGTTATCGCTGTACCAGCCATAATCATTAAAGCACATCGTCTATCGCTGCGTAATTGTGCTTTAAGTTTGCGAATTTGAGCAGGATTACTACCGACCAACGAGATTGTTTTCGATTTGACGTATAAAACAATAGCTAAAAAAAGCACAATAGCGATAAATATAAAAGTAAAAAAGTTAACATGACCAAGGATAAAAATAACCAGTTTCATCATCCATGGTTGCGATGAAATAAAACGCCTAACAATTAAAATTTGTAAAATATTAATACTATTTTGCAGGGTAAAAATAACAATCGACAGTGAAGTAATGACAAACACAAATTGAGCTGATAATCGACCACAAGTACGATAAACAAATAACCCCGTCAACAAAACTACCAGCAGAGCAATTCCATAGCCTACCCACTTAAACAAGTAATCATGATTAAAAATGGAATCCATACCAACTGCAAATTCGAATGGATAAAGCATTAAATTAGGTAAAAACTGGGCACTTATCAAACCAATACTAAGCACAAATAGCAGTATAAAAAAGAATTTAGCTGTTCGGCTATGAGTCGATTTTTGTAAGTAAATAACAATAATAAGCGGTATAGCAATAATAACCCAAGGTATAATTACGCCTAAATCATAAAATTCACGAACAGCAAAACCTGTATTACGTTTTAAAACGGCATAGATCAATGCTGCAATAAATCCCACAATAAAACCGAATAAAATAATTTTTTTACTGTAATTAGGTATTGATTTGACAATCGTTGCACTAAGTAGTGCCATTATCATGGCTGGAACGAAAGTGTTATCGGTAATATTGATAAGGTATTGAAGCATATTTATTGCCTAGTGATTACAAATGCTATTGGTGAGCACAATGCTCACCACAATTGACTATTAATTATTGAAATATAATTATATTTAGTATAAAAAACAATTACCATGCACGTGGAATATAATCAAAGTCCCAAGAAACTTCAATCGGTTTAGTCCAGAAACGACCTTCTACACCTGTTTCTTTATCAACGTGTAATAAATAACCTTGTTTTTCAGGATTTTCAATAATAAAAGTCACTTTATATTTACCCGCCCCTTCTAACTTAATATTGTTACCATAATGAGGACCATCTGATGCACTCATTGGCATAAAGTTACCTTCAAGAACTTTATCACTACCTTCTTTTTTAATTTTGTATTTAACTGTTAAGTAAGGGATAAAATCACCCACGCCATAACCTAAGTTATTACCTTCGGCTGCCGAAATATCTGCTTCAATATGCATATCTGATTTAGATGCAGGTAAACCACCAATTCCAGCCGGTTCCATATCAACAGGTTGGAAATAAACAGCGCCAATATGTAATGGACCAACAGTAACTTCATCACCAATAGGGAACTCTTCGAAACCTTTTTGTTCACCTGGGGCTGGCGCTGCGGCATGAGCAAATGAAGATAATGCCAGTATTGAAGCAATACCTGTTGATAAGAATAATTTTTTCATTGAAAACTCCTTCACTTTGTTTTTAAAGACTTTTTTAATAATTATTTCTAATTATTTAATATTATGAATTTTTTATAATTTATAATTTTTATGACTACGTTTAAATGTGTAATACATAACCGAAAATACCACAACTAACACCATAATTATTTGTGGAATTAATGTTTCGAGCGTTGGATAAATACCTAAAATTTCAACAGAATGAACAAAATCAACTGGAGTAACTGAAATAATATCCGCCTCTTGTAACTCTTTCATTCCACCGCCTGCAAAAGCAATAGCCATAACATACATCAACACACTAGTACCGATAAAAAATGGCTTAATAGGTAATTTCATCGAACCAAAACGGATCACCATAAAAATTACCGCCAAAACAATTGTTCCAACAGCGAGACCATACCAAACCTTATCCATATGATCTTGAGCATCAGCTAACATGGCTTGATAAAACAAAATTGTTTCAGCTCCTTCTCTAAAAACAGCTAAAAAAGCGGCAAAACCTAATGCAAACCGGCTTCCTGATGAAATTGCTGTTTGCACTTTGTCTTGAACATAATTTTTCCATGTTTCGGCCTCGGCTTTAGAAAACATCCAGTTACTAATAAAAAACAACACTATTGTCGCAAGTAACATTGCCGAACCTTCGATAATTTCTTGATTAGCACCACTGATTTTAATTGCAGAACGCAAAGCTATTGCAGCAAGCACACTGGCAAAAACGGCAGCAAGCGAGCTCATGTAAACCACTTTCACCATTGCTATATTTCCAGAACGGACAAGATAAGCCGAAATTGCCGCAATCACTAAAATCGCTTCTAAGCCCTCCCGAAATATAATAATAAATGAAGCAAAGAAAACACTCCAACCACTCTCTTTTTTACCATCTAATTCATTCGCATCTTCGTGTAACATTTTTAAAATTGTATCGATTTCAACACGAACAGCTTTATTCGGAGCTCCACTGCTCATCAAACGTTTGATTTTAGCAAATTGGTATTCGGTATCGGTTCCTCGTTTTCCTGAAATATAAGACATCACCGCACGCTCTACCCCATGCTTTTCATAAAAGCCAAAATAAGCATTATTGACTCGAGCTTTAGCACGCTCAGCATCTTTCATAAAATAGATATCATAAGCATCATTTAAAATTACATCCATTTCATCAACAATGGCGTTCCAACTTTCATATTTTTTTTCCGCCGCATAAGACGATTGAGAAAAAGCCATTAAGCTTAGAACAAGGAAAAAAACAAGTGTCAAAAATCGTTTCATATTCTATTATTACCTGTTATTTTCCTAATAAGAGCATACCAAGTGGCTTACTGCCTTCGGGTAATTGTAGCTCTTGGCTTATGACTTCGGGTTTGATGGAGTGAATATAACGGGCACTTAATTTTAACGCTGCCGCTGCTAAATAAGCATTTTGGCTCATGGCACCAACAGCAGTGTAACTAAAGTTAGTAATCTGTTCTGGATTGATACCAGTAAATGCACTAGCGTCTGACACAAAAATCAACGAATAAGCGGCTCGTCTAGTAAAATTTTGTAAACCAATATCGGCACGTATATCTTTATTATTAATTTCTTTTAGATAATGACCTTCCCATTCATATAAAAAAGTTCCCTTTTCGCTAGCGACATAAATCCGCACATAAGGAGAATTTCCATTAGCCATGGGCACTGTCCAACCGCTTTTGCCTCGGTTTAAACCACTTGCCGCCCAAAGTACAGTTGACAGTTCATTATCAGAAACCTGACCAGCAGGAAAACCGCCTCCAGATGTTGAAGATCGTTTTTTTAAACTTTCAAATAAACTCATACCATCTTTAGTTTGCGGTGTTGGTAATGTGATATCGGCATAACAAAAAGAAAAGCAAAATAAAGATAAAATAATAATGACTTTCCGTACAAAACACGGCATAACAATTCCTAACATTATAAGAATGGGATAGGGATATATTATTGCGAATGACATTAATTATCAATATCAAATAATAACAGTTATCATTTTAAATGTTAGTATCACATATTTTATGTTGTAATTTGTTAAACAAATTAGCCGATATTTTTATTTTTTTATGATTAAGTATATACTTAGGCAAAATTGATTATTGAATAGATTGAGCAACATATTTTATGCCATTATCGACACTGGTTGTTTTACCACTTTTTATTATTACCATTGTTTTTGCTTCGCTTTTTAAACAAAAAAAGTGGCAGCTTTTAAGTATAACGTTATTCACGATATTTATCGTCATGGAGCTCACCTCCATCTACTTTAGTGGTGGATTTATTGATTATCAGTTTTATGTCAATTTAAATATCAATGACATTATAGAAGGCCTATTTATTTTTAAATTACAAGCGCTCTTAGTTATTGTCGTCTTTTTTACACTTATTTTTTTGCTATCAAAACTAGCAAATTGGTGCAAACGTAAATGTCATTTCATTGTTCGTTTATTATTAGCCGTTGTAGCAATCATCTCAATTAGTTATCACAATGGACCATTAAGCCGTTTATACGAAATATATCAAGTCACTAGTGCCCCACGAGAACCATTTGAGCAAGCACTAAAATCACTCAACATGACTAACTACACTAATAAAAATCAGCTTGTTAGTCATCAAGGTAAAAATATTATTGTGTTATCGTTAGAATCGTTTGAACAAGGATTTTTAGATTTTAAAGATATAACGCCCAATTTACAAACGCTTAGCCAAGACTATACTTTTTTCGCTAATATGCCAATGAGCCCTGGTAGTAGCTGGACTACCGCATCAATGTACACCTATATGACTGGCATGCCTTTTTTAATTGGAGGCTACACAACATCACCATTAATGCGTGCAAACGAAACAAACCTCGTTAGTTTGGGGGATGTACTAAAAAAAGCCGGCTACCAAACCCGTTATGTAATAGCAGGACCTGATTTTGCAGGCATTGGGCATACAGTGGATATGCTAGGTATACAAGTCATTTCAGAAAAAAACTACGTTGGGCAATATCCATCTGCACCATTTGGATTATATGACAAAGATATTTTTGACATAGCGAAAAAACAAATTACGCAAATGCGTCAAAACAACCAACCTTTTGCCTTATTTGTGTCAACAATTTCAACCCATGCACCAAATGGATTTGATGATGAAAGAATGAAAACAATTATTTCGCCTAAATCTGATAATATGTCGTTTGTTGCTGCGTCTTTGGATCATAATTTAGGAATTTTTATCAAAAGTTTAAAAGATGAAGGATTATTGGAAAACACCGTATTTTATATTTTTCCAGATCATTTAATGATGGGGTCAGGCACACCGACGATCAATCGCCTGTCACAAAAAGAGCGCAAACTCTACTTATTAACGAATGCTAATACTCAAGATCTACAAAAAACACCTGATCAAACTATTTACCAAATTGATTTGCCTCGTTTGATTTTAAATGGTGCAAAAGTGCAAAGTAATGCCAAGTTTTTGACAGACTATTTAACCGAGCCTAATTTTGATAAAAAACACTTTATTGAGCAAAACAAAGCCAATATTGCAACAATCAATAATTCAGCACAAATATACAAATAGGTCAACAAAATGACGTTTGATACATTAATTTTAATCACTACAATTAACTTTTTGGGTATGATTTCGCCTGGGCCTGATTTCTTTTTAGTATTAAAAAATAGTTTGAGTTATAACCGAAAAGTAGCTTTATTCACTGGTTTAGGTGTAATCACCGCCATCTTAGTTCATATGAGCTATTGTGTTGCGGGTGTTGCTGTGCTTATTACCACAACACCAATACTTTATAACGCTTTACGTTATGCTGGTGCTGCTTACTTAATATGGCTTGGTATAAAAGCATTACTGGCTAAAAAAGCAAATATTACCTATATTGGTAACCAACAGATTTTACAGTCAATTCCTAGTAAATCAGCCTTTATGCAAGGCTTTTTATGTAATTTACTTAACCCAAAAGCAACATTATTCTTTTTAGCTACCTTTACTCAAGTACTCAATACAGAATCATCAATATTTGATAAGCTCATTGTCGCATCTATCATTTTGATTGAAGCTATTTTTTGGTGGCCTTTTGTGGTATTTATTTTTCAAACGCAAAGCGTACAACGCCGTTACTTTAAACTTCAATTTATCATTGATAAATTACTGGGTATCATTTTAATTACACTAGGAATCAAAGTTGCTTTAGGTTTTTAGATTATTAAAAGTTAACAAATAGATATTGATATGATACTTTTTTGAATATTCAACCGTTAATTGTTAAACTAACACCAATTTAGCTTTTATAATCGTTTTGCCTCTATTCACCGATTATATTCTCCATTCATTTATTTTTATTCGATAGGCTAATTAAAATGGATAAAATATTACAATATGGTCGAGAGCTTCTAGAACTAGAGTTACAAGAAGCCCAAAAATTACCCAATCGACTTGGCAAAGATTTTATTAATGCTTGTCAGCTTATTTTAAGTACCAAAGGTAAAGTTGTTGTTTCAGGTATTGGAAAATCTGGGCACATAGGAAAAAAAATAGCCGCTTCACTAGCAAGTACAGGCAGCCCAGCTTTTTTTATGCATCCATCGGAAGCCTTGCATGGTGATTTAGGGATGGTTACTCCAAACGACGTAGCCATTTTAATTTCTTATTCTGGTCGAGCGAAAGAATTTAATTTTATTTTACCTATTCTTGCTGAAATGAATGTACCCGTTATTGCCATTACCGGAGGATTAGATTCACCACTAGCTAAATCAGCTCAAGCAATTCTTGATATTTCAATTGAAAAAGAAGCCTGCCCAATGGGACTTGCACCAACATCAAGTTCAACCAACACGTTATTAATGGGTGATGCGCTAGCAATTGCAGTAATGCGCACACGGGGCTTTAAGGAAGAAGACTTTGCACGATCTCACCCTGCTGGTAGTTTAGGCGCCAAATTACTCAACCATGTACGAGACGTAATGCGAACAGGAGATCGAATACCTAAAGTACCACAAACAGCAACAGTTCTTGATACAATGTTAGAATTAAGCCGAACAGGTGTAGGATTAGTTGCAATCTGTCAAGATAATAATAAAATAGTTGGTGTATTTACCGATGGTGATTTGCGTCGATTATTATTAAAAAAGGGAACATTACAAGATAATATTATAGACGTTATGACCTGCCCTGGGCATCGGATTCCAGAAAATTGGAAAGCAGTTGAAGCACTAAAATCATTTAATGATCATAACATTACTGCTGCACCAGTTGTTAATAGCAAAGACGAATTAGTGGGCGTATTAAACATCCATGATTTGCATCAAGCCGGTATTAGCTAAAACTATTGGTAAATACCTATTGCCAAAAGGTACTATCTATTGAGATAATTACCGACCTAAATTTTTGTCGTTAGACGGAGATCCAAGAAAGTTACACAGTAATAATGCAAATGACGCTATAAAGTCATAGCAGATTGATATTGTGTTGTATATTTTAACCAAAATTAATAGATGATGAAACTACAATGGCAGAAAAGCGAAATATCTTTCTAATTGGCCCTATGGGGGCAGGAAAAAGCACAATAGGCCGACAAATTGCACAACAGTTAGGCATGGATTTTTTTGACTCAGATCAAGAGATTGAAAAACGTACTGGTGCAGATATCGCATGGATTTTTGACCTAGAAGGGGAAGAAGGATTCCGTGCCAGAGAAGAAAAAGTCATTAACGAATTGACTGAAAAACAAG
Organism: Gilliamella sp. Pas-s27; assembly: GCF_009795865.1. Taxonomy (NCBI): domain Bacteria; kingdom Pseudomonadati; phylum Pseudomonadota; class Gammaproteobacteria; order Orbales; family Orbaceae; genus Gilliamella; species Gilliamella sp. Pas-s27. The sequence continues at coordinate 48,951 of NZ_WTEW01000003.1, read as the reverse complement.
GCGTCGTACTTGCAACAGGTGGTGGTTCGGTCTTATCTAAAGAGACACGCAATCGATTATCTGCTCGGGGAATCGTAGTCTACCTTGAAACAACTATTGAAAAACAAATGGCAAGAACGCAAAAAGATAAGCGTCGTCCACTATTACAAGGCGGTAACACACCCCGTGAAATTTACGAAGAACTAGCCGATAAACGCGAACCACTTTACGAAGAGATTGCCGATATTACAATAAAAACAGATGAACAAAGTGCCAAAGGCGTTGCTAGTTATATTATTGATAAAATAGAGCAAATTTAAACCATCATTTTTACTGATGATGACAAGTTATAGCAAGGCAATAAACCTATTAGTAGGTTAAGGAGTAAAAATGCGTGTAGATAAAGAGGATCGTTATACAACTGAACAACCTAATAAAGGCGCTATACTCTCATCAAAATTACCAAAATTGCTACAAGACTGTTCTAAGAAAAAGCAGATTATTCTTGTTCTGGCAGTTGCCGCTATTTTGCTATTACTTGGCTTGGCTTTGTTTCATTCTTCAAATAAAAACAAACCAACACCATTAACACCACCTGAAATTAATGGTGTTGATGGTTCACAATTGCCTACGAATGATTCAACTATACATGGACAAAACGATATATCCATCAATACAAACCAAACTGGTTCAGAGCAAAATACAGTGTCCAATACGCAAGGTAACCAACCTAATAATCAACAACAACCAGACGTAACCTCTAATCAGGTTACACCATTAACGCCACCCAATATAAATAGCGTTACAGATTCAGTTAAAACTAGCACAAATAAAGACAACCTTGATAAAAATAGTATCAATAAAAAAACACCTTCTCATAAACCTAATGAAAATGTATCTTCAAGCAATAATTTAAAGCTAAGTAATAACAGCTATACTATACAACTTACTGCATCTAAATCATCTGATGGCCTAAAAAAATATGTTAACCAACATAAAATAACTAATTACCAAATTTATGAAACTAAACGTAATAATGAAAAATGGTACATTTTAATTAAAGGTAACTACTCATCATCTGAAGAAGCACATAAAGCAATCAAGTCTTTACCAAGTGCACTACAAAAAGACAAACCATGGGTTAAATCTGGTGCAACGATTAATAAAGAAAAAGCAGCAAAATAATCAAGGATATCGTTTATTTATCCGATCGACGACAAATAGGAGTTTCCGTTGAAGAAGCAACGAGCCTTTTTAAAATGGGCTGGAGGAAAATATGAGCTTGTGGACACAATTAAACGGTATCTACCAGAAGGCGAACAACTAATTGAACCTTTTGTCGGGGCTGGCTCCGTATTTTTAAATACTAACTACAAAAGTTATATTTTAGCGGATATTAATCACGATTTAATTTCGTTATTTAAATTGCTGCAATCAAGCCCTGATCAATTTATTGGTGATCTTCGATTGCTATTTGCTACTCAAAATAATAATCCCGATGCATTTTATCAGCTACGTGATTTATTTAACGGCAGTAAAGACCAATATTTTAGGTCACTTCTATTTGTCTATTTAAATCGTCACTGTTATAACGGTTTATGCCGTTATAACAATAGTGGGCTATTTAATGTCCCATTTGGGCGTTATAAGACAATTTATTTTCCTGAAAAGGAACTCTATTTTTTTGCAGAAAAAGCACAAAAAGCGCAGTTTATTTGTGCGCCTTATCATGAAGTCATGAAACAAGCAAAAAAAAATTCAGTAATTTATTGTGATCCACCCTATATATCACCGAATGAATCAGCGGGGTTTACGGCTTATTATTCAAATATATTTGGATTTGAAGAACACAAAAAATTATCAAAATTAGCTGAAACCATGGCATATAAAAAAAATATACCCGTACTAGTTTCTAATCATTATACTGATTACACAATGACCCTTTACAGCAAAGCAAGTGAGCTTTATCGGGCAGAAATGCGACGCTCAATCAGCTGTGCTGGTGAAGGCCGTAAAAAAATTGACGAGATTTTAGCGTTATATAAAAAGTCATAAGCAGGCTTTACAGTAAAAGTTATTAGAGGTAGGTTATGAAAAAATACATTATTGCGCCATCAATATTATCAGCCGATTTTGCTCGTCTTGGTAAAGATACTCAAAAAGTGCTTGATGCGGGGGCTGATGTTATCCATTTTGACGTAATGGACAATCACTTTGTTCCCAATCTAACCATGGGTTCAATGTTTTGTAAAGCTTTACGCGACTATGGCGTTAGCGCACCTATTGATGTGCATTTAATGGTATCACCAGTTGAAGAGCTAATAACTACTTTTGCCAACGCTGGTGCAACCAACATATCAATCCACCCAGAAGCCACTATTCATTTAGATCGTTCATTACAATTAATAAAAGATCATGGTTGTACGGCAGGAATTGTATTTAATCCTGCAACCCCGTTAAGCTATTTAAATTATATCATGGATAAAGTTGATATTATTTTATTAATGGGCGTTAATCCCGGCTTTGGTGGACAATCATTTATTCCATCAACCTTAAAAAAATTACAACAAGTAAAAAAACGTATTATTGAATCTGGACGTGATATTCGATTAGAAATTGATGGTGGCGTAAAAGTAGAAAATATTGCTGAAATAGCAAAAGCTGGTGCAGATATGTTTGTGGCTGGCTCAGCCATATTTAGCCAACCCGATTATAAAACTGTTATTGATGCAATGCGAAAAGAGTTAGCAGGAGTTAAACATGAGTAAATTAAATGACATTCAGGCTGTAGCTTTTGATTTAGATGGTACGCTTGTCGATAGTGTCCCAGGGCTTGCGCTGGCCTCACAAAAAATGCTAGCAGATTTAAACCTACCAACAATCAACAATGAACAAATCAAAAACTTTGTAGGTAATGGTATTGATATTATGCTAGAAAGAGTGTTTAAAGCAATTGAAGTTGATCCATCAACAGAACGCTTTACCAAAGCTAAAGATCTATTTAATCAGCACTATGATAAAGTCATTGATGCAGAAACTAAACTATTTCCCAACGTTAAAGAGACCTTAAAAGCACTTTATGATAATAATTATCCACTCGCATTAGTAACCAATAAACCTGCACAATTTTTACCAGCTTTACTGACTTCTTTAGGTATAAAAGAGTACTTTTCATTAGTGCTTGGTGGTGGAGATGTGATTAAATTAAAACCACACCCAGCACCTTTATATCAAGTTATGGCAACATTTGGATTGTTTAGTGATCAGCTCCTATTTGTTGGTGATTCTAAAAACGATATTACAGCAGCACAAAATGCCAACTGCCCGACAGTGGCATTAAGCTATGGTTATAACTATGGCATCTCGATCGCCACGAGCAATCCTGATTTTTTATTGGATGATTTTAAAGACATATTAACATTATTGCCTCAGCCCAAAGCTGATGCAAAGAAATAATTAGCATAGATTAGGAATAAATTATGAGTAAACCGATTGTATTTAGTGGCGCTCAGCCATCAGGAGAACTAACACTTGGCAACTACTTAGGTGCATTAAAAAATTGGGTGGCTCTGCAAGGTGAATATGATTGCGTTTATTGTATCGTCAATCAACATGCGATCACAGTACGTCAAGATCCCAACAAATTACGCAAAGCCACATTAGATACACTTGCCCTTTATTTAGCTTGTGGAATTGACCCCAAACAGAGCACCATTTTTGTACAATCACACGTCCCTGCACATGCTGAACTTGGTTGGGCATTAAATTGTTATACCTATTTTGGCGAACTCAGCCGTATGACACAATTTAAAGACAAATCATCACGACACGCCGAAAATATTAACGCAGGTCTATTTGACTATCCTGTACTTATGGCTGCAGACATTTTGCTTTATCAAGCAAACTTAGTACCTGTGGGCGATGATCAAAAGCAACATCTTGAATTATCACGTGATATTGCTATGCGCTTTAATGCACTTTATGGGGATGTTTTTACCGTTCCAGAACCCTTTATTGCTAAAGTTGGGGCACGCGTTATGTCATTACAAGAACCAACTAAAAAAATGTCAAAATCAGACGAAAACCGCAATAACGTAATAGGATTACTCGAAACCCCAAAAGATATCGAAAAGAAAATAAAACGAGCAATGACTGATTCTGATGAACCACCAGTCGTTCGTTACGACATAAAAAATAAAGCTGGCGTATCAAACCTGCTTGATATTTTAACGGGTATCACAGGGAAACCAATTGCTGAACTTGAAAAAGAATTTGAAGGCAAAATGTATGGTCACTTAAAAACCGAAGTGGCAACCCAAGTTATTGACATGTTAAACATATTGCAAGCCAAATATCATGAGTATCGTGATGATGAAAGCTACCTATTTTCAATTATGCAAGAAGGTGCTGAAAAAGCACGCTCAAAAGCCGAACCAACATTGAAAAAGGTCTATGATGCGATCGGTTTTGTTTAATTCTTAAAACAATACCTCATTGTTACAAAATAAAATAGTATGTAATGGCTTTAATAAACTAGATAAACGAACAACCATTAAAGCCATTTAACGATACAGGTTAGTTATGAAGATTATTATTCTTGGTGCAGGACAGACAGGTAGTGCGCTTGCTGAATATCTCGTTACCGAAAAACAAAACGATGTTACAGTAGTTGATGAAGATCACGACAAATTGCAATCTTTGCAAGAACGCTTTGATTTACAAATAATTTATGGCAAACCATCTTATCCGCAAGTATTAAAAGACGCGGGTGCAGAATCAGCAGACATGCTTGTTGCCGTTACTAACTCAGACGAAATCAACATGATAGCTTGCCAAATTGGGCATGTAATGTTTCACATTCCCCAAAAAGTCGCGCGTATCAGAGAGCCTGAATACAATGACGAAGGTTACCCCTGCTTCAACAAAGACTGTATTAACATTGATCATATTATTGCTCCAGAAAACCTTATCACCAACTATATTAGCCAACTAGTACAATACCCAGGCTCACTGCAATTTGCCTCTTTTTGTGATAATCGTGTCTGCTTAGTAGCTGTAACTGCCTATTACGGTGGCGCTTTAGTGGGCAACGAACTATCCGAGCTCAAAGAGCATTTACCGCATGTTGAAGCTCGTGTCGTTGCTATTTATCGTAAAAATCGCTTTATTCGCCCACTCGCCTCAACCTTAATAGAAGCCGGTGATATGGTCTACTTCATCACACCGCCAGTCAATATCAAAGCTGTTACTAGCGAATTACAACGATTAGAAAAACCCTATAAACGAATTATTATCAGCGGTGGTGGCGGAGTGGCCGTTGCTTTAGCAAAACGTCTAGAAAATGACTATCAAGTCAAACTAATTGAGCGAAATGCAGAGCGTGCAGAATTAATTGCCGAGCAACTTGTTAACACCACTATATTGCATGGAGAATCATCTGACCAAGAATTATTATCTCAAGAGCAAATCGAGCTTACCGATCTATTTATTGCGGTAACTAGCGATGATGAATCCAATATTATGTCATCCATGCTTGCCAAAAGAATGGGCACTAAAAAAGTCATTGTATTAATTCAACGCCAAGCCTATCTTGAACTGATTAATGACAGTGTGATTGACATTGCCATTTCCCCACAACATGCCACCATTTCAGAACTATTAAGTCATGTAAGGCAAACAAGCGTAGTTAAAGTTGTCTCGTTAAGGCAGGGCGAGTCTGAAATTATCGAAGTCGTTGCTAATGGCGATAATGACACCTCAAAACTTGTTGGCAAAAATATTAATAGCCTAAAACTCCCTTCAGGGGCAACTATTGGCGCAGTAGTTCGTGGTGAAGATATCATTATTGTCAATACTGATCTAACCATTGAAGACAACGATCACCTGATTATCTTCTTACCGGATAGAAAGACAATTACTGATATAGAAAAATTACTACAATAGCTTGTTAAAAACAAATAGTCAGTTCATAATAACCAATAAATTTTGACTCGGGGTGTTTTTTGTTCTAACAAAAAACTGAGATCTTACCCGTTGCACCTGATCTGGATAATACCAGCGTAGGGAAGTCTCAGCCATACCCCCCCAACTTTAGTTTGGCACATTCTTCCCAGCATTTATTGATTAATAAATAAAAAGGAAGGAAAAATATGCCAATAGCCCAACCATTCCAAACTGCGCAAGCAATCACATTTATCAATCATATAAAGCAACAATGTCCACTAGTACATTGTATTACTAACGACGTAGTCCAAAACTTTACCGCTAATGTACTCCTTGCTATTGGTGCATCGCCAGCAATGATTATTGCCGAACAAGAAGTCGAATCATTTGTCACCATTGCCGATAGTTTACTGATTAATATTGGCACCATCCACAACAGCACAGCTAACAGTATGCGACTTGCAGCCAAAAAAGCCCAACAAACACAAACCCCATGGGTACTTGACCCTGTCGCAGTTGGACCAGCGCTTAGTTATCGAACCAATATTGCGCATCAATTATTATCATTTAATCCAACGGTAATACGCGGTAATGCTTCAGAAATACTTGCGTTAAATGGACAAAACGCCTCATCGAAAGGACCAGATAGCCAAGACTCAACCCAATCGGCTTTAAATACAGCCAAAGCACTTGCACAACAATACCAAACTATTGTTGCTATGACGGGTGATGTCGATTACATCACCGATGGCAACACCACCTATAGCATAACAGGTGGTGATATAGCGTTAACAAAAGTGACGGGAACGGGATGTTCATTATCTGCCATGGTAGCGGCTTTTATTGCAAACTCACCCGATCCATTACAAGCCACCGCATCAGCATGTTTAATGATGAAAAAGGCAGGCGAGCTTGCCAATAAACAGCAAGGACTAGGCACCTTTGCTGTTTCAATATTAGATCAGCTCTCTACATTTAACCCAACGCACGAATAAGGAAACAAATGAAAAAGCAACTCGATCTTACTCTTTATTTAGTTCTTGATCCCTTATTATGCGAAGGAATTAATGGCATGGTAAACACCACCAAAATTGCCATTGCCAACGGTGTAACTGCAATTCAATTAAGATCAGAACAAACATTTTCAGGTAAAGATTGGTATTACGCCGCATTAGCATTAAAAGAAACACTAGAAGGCACGCCTGTACCACTATTTATAAACGATCATGTTGATATCGCACTTGCTGTTGATGCTGATGGTGTACACATAGGGCAAAGCGATCTTCCTGTCGATGTTACACGACAACTTATTGGCAATAAAAAATGGTTAGGATTTTCAATCTCAAACCACCAACAGCTTAATGCTGTGCCTTGGCAAAAAGTGGATTATTTAGGAATTGGTCCAATCTATCCAACTGCAACCAAAAAAGATGCCGCCAAAGCGCTTGGTACTGAGCAATTAGCCGAATTAGTAAAACTAAAACAGTGCCCAGCAGTTGCCATAGGAGGCATTGATGACAGCAATATCACTAACGTCATTCACACGGGTATTGACGGAGTTGCCGTCGTTTCGGCAATTTGTGGGAAGAAAGATATTCAACAAGCAACGTTATCACTTATTAACAAAATCAAACAAGCTAAATAGGAAAGACTATCATGACAACAATTGCACTCACCATTGCAGGATCAGACCCTAGCGGTGGTGCAGGTATTCAAGCCGATTTAAAAACCTTCTCGGCACTTGGTGCTTATGGCATGTCAGTTATCACGGCACTAACGGCACAAAGCACACAAGGCGTTGATGCAGTACTTGCGATATCGCCCGAATTTATCGAAGCCCAGTTTAATACGCTTTATCAAGATATCAAAATTGATAGCCTAAAAATAGGCATGCTGATGAATAAAGAAATAGTCACAACAGTTCACTACCTTCTTAAAACAAACCCGATTCCAACTATCGTACTAGATACTGTAATGGTCGCCAAAGGTGGACACCCCCTTTTAAAATCCGATGCCGTAACAGCCATTCGTGAGCTCTTATTACCCCAAGCAACCATCATCACTCCCAATCTACCCGAAGCTGCGGCATTACTTGATTGTGATGAGGCAAAAAACGAAGATGAAATGCAAAACCAAGGGCAAAAATTACTCAAACTAGGTTGCAAAGCAGTATTAATGAAAGGCGGACACTTACCAAGCAAGGAAAGCCCCGATTATTTGATAACACACAATAATATAATAAGAATGACCTTTCCACGCATTCAAACTAAAAATACTCACGGAACGGGGTGCACATTATCAGCAGCGATTGCAGCATTATTACCCAAAAATAACCTAAAAGACGCAATCGCCCAAGCAAAAAATTACCTACAAGGCGCAATTAGCCATGCCGATGATTTAAATATAGGGAAAGGAATTGGACCAACGCACCATTTTTACCGCTGGTGGTAATTGTTCAAAACGTTAATGGGATTTATGTTATCAACGATTACATATAACAACAAATCCCATACCACAACTAATGCAGATCTTTTGCTTCACTTGTACTACAGCTGAGTGATCCACTTTTTCCTTGATCGTCTTCAAAATAATCAGCCCAACAACTTTTCATTGATAAATCAATTTGTTTTATCAGCTCAACCCTGCTTCCACTGTAAGAACAACTAACATAATAAGGTTCAACATCTGTATTATAATTAACTTCCCATATTAACTCATGTTTCTTACCATCAACCGTCCCTTTTGCCGGTACTAAAGCTGCCATTTTAGAAGGCTTATCATGATAAACCATCATACTACTAAACGATACATTCAAATTATTTATATCATTAGAAACCTGCCACCCATCAGGCATATTTTCAACTTCTTCTTTAACATTGAACTGCTTAGGGCAATCAATCTGATAAGTATGAGCCCCAAATACCCCACCAAACCAAGCGACAACAGCCACTGTCATGTTCAACATTTTTCCTTTCATATTCGATATCCTACTAATAACTACATATAAACAAACAGATATACCTTGCTAAGATGTCACAACCTTAACAGACGTATAGCCAGCTCTGCTAACCGCATCAATAACGGCAGCTTGCGATATAGTGCTATTTGTAATATCAACCTCGTGCTTAGTTAAATCAACAGACACCTTTACCGCTGGATCAATCTCATTGATCGCTTTTGTTATTGCTTTCACACAATGCTGACAACTCATCTCATCAATGATTAATTTCATAAAACCTCGCTATTTTTGCTAATGAATAACTAGAATAATAAAGCGTTACATAAAAAAGCTAAAATTGCTACTTTTTCGCCCAAAATATGATAATATCATACTTCTTTTAACATTAATAAAAACGCTTATGATGAAAAAAATAAAATACAGTTTACTATTAACCTTTAGCCTAACACTTATTGGCTGTTCTAAGCCTAGCTCTATTGAACGTTGGATTGACAACCCCACCAATAATGAAATCAAAGTCACTATTGACGGAAACGAACTAACCATCCCAGCAAAATCAGGGGTTAATTATACCTTTGAATATGGCAAGCACACCTTATCGTATAATAATGACGATTTCACTTTTGTTGTAAAACCAGCTCAATTCAGTGAATCAGGTTTTATTAACCCAACACAAAGCAACTATTTTATACACACCATCATTTATTCAACATCTGATATGAATGATGAACAATATGATAAAATCCTAAAAGAAGATAGAGAACTTCATAACATTCCCATCACTGTTAACGGTGAAGAAACTGAAATTGAGCTTCCTACAAAATTAGTCAACGATGTATTGATTGAAAAGAGTGATAATCGTTGGACTTATTTTTATGATCAACCTTTTCCTGAAGAAATAACCCAAGATCTAAAATTAGGAAAAAATCAAACTTATCATGAAACATTTAAAAAATTATATCGTGAAAGCGATTTTATTGAATACTTAAAAAAAGATTTTGATCAGGTAGAAATTAGCTTTGCTCATCATCCTAAAAAATTCAGCGAAATAAATCAATATGTTATTCCTAATGTTGATTTAAATAGCATAAAGTGTAAAGAAGGTCGCCAATATATGGAAGGTCTTTTAAATGATTGGAATCATCTTATTACCTTAAAAGGTAGTGATTTTACAAAATCATACGATAATTTAGCATCAAGTGATGCAATTCATAAAAACTACGAAACAAAAAGTTTATGTACAAAAGAAAACGATCCAGAGCAAACTTATAGTGAAGCATTAAGACAATTTGTTGATGCTATCCGAAATACTCGTGATATTAACTTTTATGTAATTAAATAGTATTGGGTATTATTTCGATAAATAGAGGCTGCTAAGCAGCCTTTTTTGTTTTTGGTTAAGGATTTATAAATAAAAAATTAAATAAAATCAATACTTTTTCTGACGGATTTTTTGCAGTTAAGTGCTGTTATCCAAAGCGTACTTTTATTGGTTTGTAAGGTTGCTAGTTGTTGGTGTTCAACGCTAATTATGCAAGTGGTTGATTTTGTTTGAAAAGAGTTAAATAAAAAATCCAATAAAATCAATACCTTTCCTGACTGATTTTTTAGGTTAAAAACTGTTATTTAGACGTGCTATTTTTGGTTTTGCTGATTTGTTAGCTGTCGGTATTTTGCTTGGGTGTGTAATTTTTTTTAGGCTATTAAATATTCTTAATTAGTGATGTGTAGTTTATATTTAATGAGTAACAAAAAGCGGACTAACAATTAGCCATCTGCTATAATCGCCTTTTATTTTTATCGTTATATCTATCTCGGTTTTAATTAAACAATTTGTTTATTAAAGGATATTTTTCTTTATGCTACTTAATAACAATCAAAAATTAGGTCTATTTTGTTTGGCGCTGTTTTCCGTTAGTTTCATTATTTTAATGCAAGTACATTTAATGCCAGCAGTGATAGCGGCGTTGTTGACCTATACGTTAACACAAAAATTAGATGATTTTTTGTCACGAAAAATGGTACGGTTTAGTCATCAGTCAAAATTAATTTCGGTATTAGTACTGACGACAGTGATTATTGGTATTTTTATTGGTGGTTTTTGGTATTTGTTTGCTTGGTTTGTTGATATGGTCAAGCATCCAACCGAAACGTTAACCAATATAAGATTAATCGTAAACAATGTAATAAACAGTTTACCAACAAACGTTACCCATTATTTGCCTGATAATATTGATGAAATTGAATCAACTATTATGGTTTATCTTAAAGAGCATGTTTTTTATTTACAATCGATTATCAAAAAAGTATTCCATGATTTCGTCATATTAATTGTGGGAATGATTATTGGATTAATTTTAGGCTATAAAGAAAACCAACGTAATACAGTTCATAATTCAGTGACACAAAGGCCATTAACTAAAGCGTTAAAGGCTAGTTTAAACCGATTAGTTGTGGTATTCCAATATGTCGCTATGTCTCAAGTTGTGATTGCTTTATTTAATGCGATAATGACTGCCATTTTGCTATTTATTATTTTGCCTATGTTTGGCATTCATTTACCGTTTAGTAAAAGTTTAGTGCTAGCCACATTTGTTTTTGGGCTTATTCCTATTATTGGAAATTTGATCGTCAATGTATTAATCTTTTTTGTTGCATTTACGGTATCGTTTACCGTTGCAATGGTAATTATTGTGTATTTAATTTTAATTCATAAAATGGAATATGTGCTTAATGCAAAAATAGTTGGGACTAAAATTCATGCGGGTATCTGTGAATTGTTAATTGCGATGCTTTTTTTAGAGACGCTTTTTGGCGTGATTGGTTTAATTTTTGCACCTATTTTTTATGCATTTATAAAATTGTCATTAAAAGAACTAAGAATTCTTTAAATTTATTCAAATTAAGATTTGTATAAATTAATATTTACCTAATTTTTATAAAATAAATTATCTAATTCATTTTATGGGCATTATCTAGTTTGTTATGAAACTAGATAATGTGACCATCAAGTAGTTTATCTCTACTTTCCAATACAAAATGAACTAAATATACGACCTAACAAATCATCAGAAGTAAATTGCCCTGTAATTTCACTTAAGGCTTCTTGCGCTAGTCTTAATTCTTCGGCAAGTAATTCACCAGCATGGAATGTGATAAGTTGGTGCTTACCATTGTTTAAATGCCCTGCTGCCTTTTCAAGTGCTTGCAGGTGGCGGCGTCGGGCTAAGAATCCACCTTCAGTACTACTAGTAAAGCCCATGGCCTGTTTTAGGTGTTCACGTAATAAGGTAATCCCTTCGCCTGTTCGTGCCGAAAGTTGAATGAGTGAGTAGCCGTTTACTTTGCTATATCCTAGTGCTTCACCCGTTAAATCGGCTTTATTACGAATTACAGTTACTGGCATATTTTTAGGTAAACGTTCAATAAATTCTGGCCATAGCTTTTCGGGGTTGGTTTCTGTTGTGGTTGTGCTGTCTACCATGAACAGTACCCTATCGGCTTGTTCAATTTCTTGCCAAGCACGTTCAATACCAATTCGTTCCACTTCATCACTTGCCTCGCGTAGTCCTGCGGTGTCAATAATATGCAGTGGCATGCCATCGATGTGGATATGTTCACGCAGTACATCGCGCGTGGTGCCGGCGATGTCGGTAACAATGGCTGCGTCACGCCCAGCTAGCGCATTAAGTAAGCTTGATTTACCTGCATTTGGTCGACCTGCGATGACAACTTTCATACCTTCACGAAGTAGCGATCCTTGTTTAGCTTCTTGTCTAACTTCGTTTAAGTGTGTAATCACTTCATTAAGCTGAGCTTCAATTTTACCATCAGATAAGAAATCGATTTCTTCTTCAGGAAAGTCAATCGCCGCTTCGGTAAAAATTCTTAGATGAATCAACGATTCAACAAGTGCATCTATTTTCTTTGAAAAGACGCCTTGTAGTGACGAAATAGCCGATTTTGCTGCTTGCTCAGAACTGGCATCAATTAAATCAGCAATTGCTTCGGCTTGAGCAAGATCTAATTTATCATTTAAAAATGCACGCTCTGAAAACTCCCCCGGCCGAGCAATGCGGACACTTGGGATTTCAAGAATGCGTTTTAAAAGTAAATCTAAAATAATCGGCCCACCATGACCTTGTAATTCAAGCACGTCTTCGCCCGTAAATGAGTGGGGATTAGGAAAAAATAAGGCAATGCCTTCATCTAACGTGCTGCCATCTGATGCTAAAAAAGGTAAATAATTGGCATAACGAGGTTTAGGCAATTTGCCCAATACGGCTTGAGCGACAGTTTGAGCCTGAGGCCCTGAAACACGCAAAATACCAACCCCGCCACGCCCTGGCGGGGTTGCTTGTGCAACAATCGTATCTAAGTTCATTCTTTTCATTTTTAAATTAAACAGCAATGTTGCCATAATATCATGGACAACAAGTAAAAACAGCTGTTGCTTATGGTGATGCTACGATTAGCTGATTGAATTAAAAAAATCGTAAAAAATTTGATTTAATCACAAGCATTAGCTTTTTTTAGCTTTAGGATGATCAAATACCCAAGAATTTGCTAATGCAAGTGGTTCTCTTATCATTGCAATATATTTATCAAAATTAGTCCAACTTAACGGTGCCGATAATCCTGATACTTCATTAAAACCCGAGCGTTTAGCTAACATAATTGAGCGCAATAGATGAAAATCATTCGTTACAATAACCGTGTTTCCTAATGATAATACGTCATTTGCATATATAAATTGTTGAGCAGTTCGGGTTGATTTATCTTCAATATGAACTCTTGAAGATTCAATGCCTTTGTTGATTAAGTAATCAGCCATTACACTAGCTTCGCTTGCTGACTCATCTTTACCTTGCCCGCCACAAACAATAACTTTTGTATTGGGATTATTTTGCAAATAGCTAATTGCAACATCTAAACGAGCTTGTAATGTCAAAGGCGCCTGCGCAGGTGTTCCCACTACTTGTGATCCTAAAATCACCATGGTGTCGGCATTGTCTTGTGGTTTTTGCTCGGCATAAATAAAAATAACCACATTACAGACAATAAAATAACTTAATATGGCAATAATGGCATATTTTACTAGTTGTATCATTTTCATTAACTTAAATTCCTTTTTTAAAGCAATCTTCAAAATGGTCATTGACTAATCCCATAGATTGCATAAATGCATAACAAATGGTAGAGCCAACAAAACTAAAGCCCTTCTTTTTAAGTGCTTTTGACATTTTGTCAGATGTTTCAGTGCTAACTGGTAATTCGCTTTTGTCTTTGTAATGATGAGTGATCGGTTTACCATCAACAAAAGACCAAATAAATTGAGAAAAATCTTCATTATTTTTTTGCATCAATAAATAAGCTTGGGCATTTTTGATTATGCTATTGAGCTTTAAGCGATTGCGTATTAACCCTTTGTTCTCCATAAATAATTCAATATCTTGTGCAGTTAGTTGAACAATTTTTTCAGGATTAAAATCAAAAAAACAACGGCGATACTCGTCTCGTTTTTTCAGTACTGTGATCCAAGATAACCCCGCTTGTTGCCCTTCCAAGCAGATTTTTTCAAATAACTTAAGGCTATCATATTGGGGAATGCCCCATTCGTTGTCATGATAAGCAATATAGAGCGGATCGTTTGTAACCCAACTGCAACGTTTTACTTTTTGATTTGTCATTAAATGATCCTTTTAGATTAACCACATGATAAATAATGAGATCGGTTATCCAATAAAATATAAATAATTTAAGATTATAAACCAAATATGCAGTTTAATGTCATTCATTAAATTTTTTTATGATGGAAAAAAAGACTTTTTTTTGTGGCAAAATGAGGACTCTTTATAAGATTCAGTCAAAAAAAATACATTTTCTTGATTTTCTATCTCAATTTAACAATAAGAATAAGGTTAGTTCATGAATCAGTCTGAAATCAATGCACAATGGCAACCCAATGCGCGGCCATTAAATAGTAAGGATTTAAAAACATTATTTTTATCGTCTTTAGGCGGTACACTCGAGTTTTATGATTTTGTTATTTACGCACTTTATATTGATACCATCGTTAAACCACTATTTTTACCTCATACATTATCGCCTTTAACGTTAGATTTGTTTGCTTGGGGTATTTTTGCTGCTGGTTATTTAGTTCGTCCTGTTGGTGGTATTATTATGGCGCATTTTGGCGATAAGGTGGGACGTAAAAAGATGTTCACCCTTAGTGTCGCAATGATGGCGCTACCGACGTTTATCATCGGGGTTTTACCGACTTATGAAATGATCGGTATTTTTGCACCACTATTGCTTTTGATCATGAGAATGTTGCAAGGTGCCGCCATCGGTGGCGAAATGCCCGGAGCTTGGGTATTCATTGCCGAGCATGTACCAAAGCAACGTTATGGACTGGGTGTAGGTACATTAACATCAGGAATTACTGGCGGTATTTTACTTGGTTTTATTGTCACAATTATTATTGATTTGTGTTTTACTAAACAAAATATTTTAGATTATGCATGGCGTATTCCGTTTATTATTGGTGGTGTTTTTGGTGTGATTTCAGTGTATTTGCGCCGCTTTTTGTCTGAAACCCCCATTTTCAAGGAATTAACCGCACGCAAGGCGATTGAAAAAAACATTCCTGTTGTTACTGTACTACAAAAACACAAAACGGCTTGCCTGATTGTTGCATTGTTAACATGGTCATTGTCCACAGCAATTATGGTGGGGATTTTAATTACGCCGGGACGTATAGTTGGCAATATGTATCATTTTGCTAACCTTGATTGGCGGATCGGTGGCTGTATTGCCGCTTTAACCTTGACATTAGGTTGTATCGTTTTTGGTTGGTTAGATGATAAGCTCGGTTCAACAAAAACTGTAATCATTTGTTGGGGTGGACTTGCTATTTCTAGTTTGTGTTTTTATAGTTCTTTATCGCCTGATATGTCAATCGCCAAACTTTATGTAATTTGGGCAGTGTTTGGGCTTTTTATCGGATCTGTCGCTATGACACCAATTATTGGAACAAGAACGTTTCCCCCTGCAATCCGTTATTCTGGTTTGTCGTTTTCTTATAATTTAGCTTATGCGTTATTTAGTGCTATTACACCAACATTAACACTTTATCTATTAAGTCCTGAACATTTATTAGGAGAGTATAGTTATTTGGGAGCAGGCATTTATATTTCTTTTGTGGCATTAATTGCAGTAGCTGTCGGTTTTTATCCATTAGCCAAAAATGGTTGGCGTGATCAATCGACCAATTAGTTAATAAAAAATAAAAAAAGCAGGACAATTGCCTGCTTTTTTATTTTTACAATCATAATTAAATTAGCGCATAGTCACAAATTCTTCAGCTGCAGTTGGATGAATAGCAACGGTATTATCAAAGTCTTTTTTCGTTGCACCCATTTTTAGTGCTACCGCAAAGCCTTGTAACATTTCGTCCATGCCATAACCAATACCATGAATGCCAACAATTTTTTCATTATCCCCGACACAGACTAATTTCATTCTACATGGTTGACGGTGCGTTGTTACTGCGGTGTACATAGCAGTAAAAGTGGAGGTATAAACTTTGACATTTTGTTTACCAAATTGCTGTACAGCTTCTGGTTCAGTTAAGCCCACAGTTCCAATAGCTGGGTGAGTAAATACCACTGTTGGAATATTATTATAGTCTAAATGTTCATCAGGTTTATTGTTAAAAAGTCTTTCTGATAAGCGGCGACCAGCTGCAACAGCAACAGGTGTTAGTGCTAGAGCCCCTGTGTCATCACCAACAGAATAAATACCTGACACATTGGTGTTTTGGTATTTATCTACGATAACAAAGCCTTTATTATCAACATGAATACCTGCTGCATTTAAGTTCATATCCTCTGTTGCTGGCTGACGACCTATCGCCCAAATAAGGCAATCTACAGTGTAAGTTTCACCATTTTCTAGCGTTAGAGTTAATGATTCATCACTATTTTTAGTAACAGATTTTGGAATGGCAAAAGTGTGAAGTTGTTGCCCTTCTGTTTTAATGACTTCCATTAAGGTTTCAATAATTAATGGATCAAAAGTGCGCAATGGTGTGGCATGGCGAATAAATTGGTGCGTTTGCGCGCCAAGTGCATGCAGTACGCTGGCAATTTCACAAGCAATATAGCCAGCCCCAACAACAGCAACCCGTTTAGGTAATGCGTTTAGCGCAAAAAAACCATCCGATGTAATACCATATTCCGCGCCAGGAATATTAGGAATGGTTGGTTTTCCACCAACAGCGATCAATATGTGATCGGCACTATACTGCTGACCATTGACTTCAACAGTATGAGCATCAACAAATTTAGCATAGCCTCGAATCACATCAACGTTATTATTCGTCAGCACACGCTCATAAGATTGGTGAATTCGATCAATATAAGCGCTTCGACTGGCAATTAATTTATCCCAGCTAAATTGATTAATAGTCGTATCAAAACCATAATCAGGTCCATAATGATTAATAGCTTCAGCTATTTGCGCCCCATACCACATCACTTTTTTTGGAACACAGCCAACGTTAACACATGTGCCACCTAATAATTTTGCTTCAATAATCGCACACTTTTTGCCATAAGACGCAGCTCGGTTAACTGATGCTATCCCCCCACTACCACCACCAATGGCGATATAATCATAATGTTTGGTCATTAAATATCCTCTGTACTGATTTTTCTATATTGTGTAATAGCTTTGCATAAAGTGAATAATAAAAAAAGTGTTAATTTTTAAATTTAATGATAGTTATTAACGATTGATTATACAATAACTGATATCGCTTCTTTTATTAAAGATGTGATTAACGTTGTGCGTGTTTTTTGATGACTTTCTAATTTGCTTTAAAGTGCTATTAAAATAAGAAGATAAACAACTGAGTTTTGCGGTTTTAAAACAGATCGGTTACTTGTTATCGGTTACTTATTGAAGTAACCGATTTGCTTGATAGTCGTATTTAGCGATTTTTGATTGCATTAATAATATTGGTCGTTGAGCAACCATCTTCAAAATTAAGCACTTTAACGCTTCCGCCAGCCGCAATAACTTCTTTACCCCCAGCAATATCTTCGGGTTTATAGTCGCCACCTTTGACTAAGACATCAGGTAAGATATTAGCAATGAGTCGTTGTGGGGTTTCTTCTTCAAATGGAACAACCCAATCAACCGAATCAAGTGCACCTAGTACAATCATTCGTTGCATGAGTGGGTTAATTGGTCTTGATTCGCCTTTTAGTTTTTTAACCGAGGCATCGCTATTTACTGCAACAATTAGTCGATCACCAAGTTTTCGAGCATTTGCTAAATAAGAGACATGTCCGGCATGTAAAATATCAAAACAACCATTAGTCATGACAATTTTTTCGCCACGCATTCGTGCTTTTTTGACTTCTTCTTTTAGCTCGTCTTCGCTCATAACGCCAAAACCATCATCAGCTCGAGCGCGGATGGCATTTTCTAGTTCGACTTGTGAAACGGTCGATGTACCAAGTTTGCCCACAACCACACCCGCTGCGGCATTGGCTAAAAAGCAGCTTTCTTCTAAAGACTGCCCAGCAGCTAAGGCTGCGGCTAATGTCGCAATGACGGTATCGCCTGCACCAGTGACATCAAAGACTTCTTTGGCTTGAGTTGGCAGGTGGTAAATCGGTTTGTTTAATTGGAGTAGTGTCATGCCCTTTTCACTACGCGTGACAAGCAAGGCTTTGAGATCATACTTTTTGATAAGTTGATAACCTTTTTCGATAATCTCTTCTTCATCTTGGCAATGCCCAACTACCGCTTCAAATTCAGTCATGTTTGGTGTTAATAATGTTGCACCACGGTAACGCTCAAAATCGGTACCTTTTGGGTCAACTAAAATTGGCACATTGGCTTGATTTGCCAGCTTAATCATTGCTTGAACTGCTGATAATGCACCTTTGGCATAATCCGACAGAACTAATACTTTATTGGTCTTCAAGGCTGTTTGAATACGTTCAAGAATAGGCGCAGGCTCGACATTGCCAAAACCTTCTTCAAAATCAATTCGGATCAGTTGTTGATTGCGTGATAAGACCCGCAGTTTGGTAATGGTTGGGTGCGTTGAAACAGAAACAAAATCACATTGTACTTTGTGTTTACTTAACTGTTCATCAAGAATTTTAGCTGGTTCATCAATCCCAGTTAATCCAATCAATCGTGCGTTACCACAAAGTGAAGTAATATTCATTGCAACATTGGCTGCACCACCGGGTCTTTCTTCTAGAGAGTCTATTTTAACTACAGGTACTGGGGCTTCGGGTGATATGCGGTTAGTTCCCCCATACCAATAGCGATCTAACATAATATCGCCGACAACTAATACATTGGCACAATTAAAATCTGGTAATGATGTTTTCATTATCAATACTTATCCTTTACTTATCATTTTAATCACTATTCCCTTATTTATTGTTCATTGTTTGAGTCATGATAATACTCATCTTCATTGTCCTTTTTGCGTGGTTGATAGAACCTTGCAAAAAAAGTACCAATTTCAAACAGTAAACAGATAGGTACAGCTAATAATATTTGTGAAAATACATCGGGTGGTGTAACAAACATGGCAATAGCAAATACACCAACAATAATATATGGGCGTTTTTTACGTAAACTTTTAGGTGTAGTGATACCTGTCCAGCAGATTAAAATAATCGCAACAGGTACTTCAAAAGCAAAACCAAATACCACAAAAAGAGTCATAACAAAATCAAGGTATTTGGTAATGTCGGTGTTGATTGCTACGTCAATCGGTGCGGTATGAATAAAAAAGTAAAATGCTAGTGGAAACACCACAAAGTAAGCAAACGCTATACCCATATAAAAAAGGATCGTGCTTGATACAATTAAAGGCATAACCAAGCGTCTTTCGTGTTGGTAAAGTGCTGGTGCAATAAAGCCCCAAATTTGGTATAACACATACGGTATAGAGATGAATATTGCCACCACTGCAGTCAGTTTAATCGGTGTAAAAAATGGCGCAGCAATATCGGTTGCGATCATACTACTACCTTGAGGTAACTGGCTAATGAGCGGATTTGCCACAATATGATAAATATCATTAGAAAAATAGAGCAAACAGGCTAAGACCAGCAAAATACAGATGATTGAGCGTAGAAGCCGTGTTCTAAGTTCAACAAGATGCCCAATTAATGGTTGAGTAGCGTCGTCTGTCATGATTTTTTATCTGAATGTGTTTGTGAATCAACTTGTGTTTGTGGTTCGATTTGCGTTGCCGAGCTGATTTCATTTTTTAATGATTCTGTTACACGTTTCAAGTCATCAATAGATTCTTGAATTTCTGGCGTAAGCGTAGTTAACCCACTTTGTTCAGCTTTTTTTAGGCTATCTTGTAATTCTTGTAATTTTAGTTCTTTATTTAATTCTAACTGTACCGTGGCTGACATTCGGCGTAATACTTTTATCCACCCTGCCACTGTTTTTATTGCAATAGGCAATCGTTCTGGCCCTAATACCACCAGACCAATAATTAATACTAATAATAATTGCCCAAAGCTGATATCAAACACGGGTTACTCTTCTTTGTTATTATTGGTATTAGTATCAGATGATTCGGTATTTTCGATTTTTTGTGAATTACCACTATTTTTTTTACCGTCATCATCACTCATCGCTTTTTTAAAACCTTTAATTGACTCACCAAGATCTGAGCCTAATGAACGTAATTTTTTTGTTCCGAATAATAATACGACTACAGCTATTAATATGAGTAGTTGCGGTAAGCTTGGCATCATGATGATTGTCTCCAATGGTGGTATTAAACCAAATTATACACGTAAATTATAATATTCCAAATATGTCCAACTTAATGTGTATTGTTAGTGTCCCGTTTTAATTGGCTATCAGTATAGTAATACATAAAACACAAACTAATCCAAGTATTCCATATAAGTTTCGTTCACGTTTTTTGCTTCGCTGTAATTGTTGTTCAATTTGCTTTAGCTGTACATTCATCTGTTTGGTGATGCGTTCGTAATTGTTTAATTTATCTGGTAATTGAGGCAATATATTGCGCCATTTAGGTAGTGATCCCCAAGCTTGTTGTAGTATCTTTTTTGCGCTGTATTTATCTTGATACCACTCTTCTAAAAATGGTTTTGCCGTTTGCCATAAATCAAGTTCAGGATAAAGCTGACGACCAAGTCCTTCAATATAAAAGAGCGTTTTTTCAAGAAGGGTAAGTTGGGGTTGAATATCCATTTCAAATTGCCCTGCTACTTGAAATAATTGCAGTAAAATTTGTGAAAATGAGATTTCAGCCAGTGGTTTGGCAAATATAGGTTCACAAACATTGCGCATTGCTATTTCGAGAGCAATGACATCAGTATTTGCAGGAACCCAACCTGATGCAATATAAGTTTCAGCTATTTTTTGATAATCTCGATTAAAAAATGCTAAGAAATTTTCAGCAAGGTAGTGCTGGTCGTCATTGCTCAATATACCAACAATGGCACAATCAATGCCAATATAGCGTGGATTTTGTGGATCGGTAATATCAACAAAAATATTACCAGGATGCATATCAGCGTGGAAAAAGTTATCACGAAAAACTTGAGTAAAAAAGGCTTGAACACCTCGTTCAGCAAGTAATTTCATATTAACATTATGTTGTTTAAGTAAGTCAATATCGGCAATTGGTACACCTTTAATACGTTCTTCAACTATAATAGTTTTTCGACATAAATCTTGGTATACATAAGGAATATATAAAACATCGCTATTGATAAAATTGTTACGCAATCTAGCTGTGTTATAAGCTTCTTTGCGTAGATCTAACTCTTTTAATAGCGTTATTTCATAATCATGCACGATTTCAACCGCGCGTAATCTTTCGCCTGATTTTATTCGTTTTGTAAATTGGTTGGCAACCCAATACATTAAACCAATATCGGCTTGGATAACAGATAAAATATTAGGCCGCAAAACTTTGATAACAACCTCGGCCTGACTAGACTTTAATATCGCAGTGTGAACTTGTGCAATTGATGCTGATGCGAGTGGTTTCTCGTCAAAATCACTGAAATAATAATCAATTGGTTTTTCTAATGCTTGTTCAATCAGGTGTTTGGCAATTTTTCCATCAAAAGGATCAACTTGATCTTGTAATTTAGCTAAAGCATTTGCTATGTCTTTCGGTAAAACATCGCGCCGAGTTGAGATCATTTGCCCAAATTTGATCCAAACTGGTCCTAACTCTTGCAATGCTTGCCGTAAACGCTCACCAATTTCTTGATGTTTTGCTTTAGGTCTAATCCAAAAAAGACAGAATAACAAAGTGCGGAGCCATTTTGATGAACGGTGTTTAGGTAACAGTTCATTTAATTGATAAGCTCGAAATACGGTTAATATTTTAAAAATTCGAAAGAATGTCATTATGTTTCATCGCATCAAAATTTAAAGCCAGTATGTAATGCTACAATGCCACCAGTCATATTGTGATATTTCACATCAACAAATCCAGCATCTTCCATCATTTTTTTCAATGTATTTTGATCTGGATGCATACGAATCGATTCGGCTAAATAGCGATAACTTTCAGAATCATTTGCTACAATTTTACCCATTAGCGGTAACATGGTAAATGAATAAAGATCATAGGCTTTATTTAAAATTTGATATTGTGGTTTAGAAAATTCAAGAATTAATAAACGCCCACCCGGCTTCAATACACGCCACATAGAGCGTAAGGCTTTTTCTTTATCGGTCACATTGCGTAAACCAAATGAAATAGTAATACAATCAAAATAGTTATCAGCAAAAGGAAGTTCTTCAGCATTTGCTTGTACATATTCAATATTTTTAATTAAGCCTTTGTCGCGTAATTTATCTCGCCCAACTTTTAACATTGATTCGTTAATATCGGCTAAAATAACTAATCCATCATCGCCAACAAGTTGTGAAAATTTTGCAGTTAAATCACCTGTGCCACCAGCAAGGTCTAAAACTTTTTGACCTTTGCGCACACTACTATATTCAATGGTGATTTTTTTCCAAATTCGATGGATACCAAATGACATGAGATCATTCATGACATCATATTTATCAGCAACTGAGTGAAATACTTCAGCCACACGTTTTACTTTTTCTTGTTTGGGTACTTGTGTGTAACCAAAATCAATGTTTTCTTGGTCTGTGTTGTCTGGTTTATCAGAAGATTGAGACATAAAATTTACCTAGCACAAATATTTAGCTTATTTTAACACAAGCCATCATAAATGTGATGAACTAAATCAATAATGCTTCAACCTTCTTGGAAATTGTTTCAAAATATTCCAGTTGGGAGCATTGCTGTTTTAAGTCTTTTTCGTGAATAACCAAATCAAAATGATAACTGTCTTTAAGAGCTTTTAAAACTTCATTTTCTTTTTCAAAGATTTGGTTGTAATACTGCGCTAATGTTTCAAAATCAATTGAGGTAAAAACAAGTTTATTCGCAGTTTCAACTGCTTTTGATAGTCGTTCAACATGTAGCATTGCAATTTTAATATAATCGGATTCACTCAAATAACGCTTGTTATGAAAAATTGAGATTTCTCGCTCAATATAATTAATATAACCATTTGACACATAATTAGTATTATAAATATTAGCAAGTTGAATAGGTAAGTCACAAAATCTATTTTGACCAATAATAGCCACTTTTTTAACAAAAAAAGGCTTTGCCGATTGCGCAATAAATAACCAGTTTTTATAGGGGTTTTCACGGATTTGTGTGGCACTGATATTCATAAAGTGCCGATCAGCATCAACAATAGAAACTGAACAACCAAAATAGTGTTCATGGTTTTTGACATCTTGAGGTTCACTAGTAAAAATAACATCGGGAGTTATTTTATGCTCAGCAAGGATGTGCTTAACACGATCACTCCAATCTTGCCATCCATTAGGGTAAAACTCAATGCCAGCTTCATCAAGAACATGAATATGAATATTGTGGCGATCTTTAAATGTTTCTTTTAACCACGAAAAGCGATCACTAACTTGAGGTTGTTTAGAAAGTCGGCTTTTATTAAATAGTTGTTTATCTCGTGATGCTTCACAACCAAGTAAAATATGCAACTCATCAACTTGGCTTGCAGCTTTTTCAATTAAATAAATATGACCACAATGTAAAGGATAAAACTTACCAAAAATTAAACCAACTTTATATTTAGACAACATAACTGCTACCGACATATTTAAATACTTGCTTACACACTCTACAGAAAAAAAATCCTATTTCTAATCAAATGATGCTATTGATATTCATCATCGATGAAAAATAACGTTATTATCTTTCTCATTAGTTAATCTAATGAGAAAGATAAAATGTACGAATATTTACTTTTGCAAATTTGATAATAAAATACCCGTTGCTACTGAAATATTAAGTGCCGGCATATTTTCATTACCTTGTAAATGCAAGATGACATCAGCATGATTAACCAACTTCATATTGATTTGCTGAAAAATAACCAAAGCTACTTTTTGGTTAAATCGGGTTTTATGCAATTCGGTAGATGCAATGGATTTTATCTGACAAGGCAATAGCACAACAACTTGGTAACCATGTTGTTTAAGCATATCAATTGAGGCAATAAAATCGTCACTTTTAATTGCTGCAACGGCTTCTATTCCACCTTCGGCTACTCGCATAGCTGAGCCACTATCAAGTAAATTGGTTTGGCGTAACATAACACCATTAACACCATAAAAAGCTGCACTTCGCATTAATCCACCTAGATTATGAGGATTGTTAACATCGTCAATCGCTAAAATACAATCATGATCTTTATCACGATTGCTTTCTAAATAATCCAATAATATAAGTGGCGCGCGCTTTTTAACAATTAAACAGACACCACCATGGTGCGGCGTTTCGGTTATTTTATTCAATTGTTCATTTGTAACAACGTCATAGCCTAAACGTTGCTGAACTAACCAGTTGATTAATTCCTTAAACTGATAAGTCATTTCTTGAACAATAAATAATTTAATAATGGCTGTGCGTCGATGTTTGAAAACCGCTTTACAGCTATTTTCACTATAGACTAATGTCTCTTCTTTGCGTTGACGATAGCCATCATAACCAAATGTGGGGGTTTGGTCATTTGCACGCACTTTTTTCTGCCATGGTGAACCATTGTCAATAGCTGGTTGAGATTGATTAAGTTCAACTGTAAAACGTTTTTTGACAAACTTTGTTTCGTCATTCTTAGGTTTAAACGTTTCAATACGGTCATTACGATCACGTTTAGACTTAAACTGAGATGAATTATCCTTACGCTTACCTTTCCACGCTATGGGCTTTTCTTGAGCTGAGTGAGAATGCTTTTTAGGTTCACTATTTTTAGCATAAAAAATAGTTGGTTTGCTTTTTTCGGTATTGTCGTTCATATCAATCTCACTATTAATCGATTATCGCGTACGAATAGTTGGGGCGATTTTATCTAATACACCATTAACAAATTTATGGCTGTCAGCTGCACCAAACGTTTTTGTGAGATCGATAGCTTCGTTAATCACAACTTTATAAGGTACATCTTGACGTTTCATTAATTCGTACAGCGCAATTCTAAGTATCGCTAATTCAATTTGACCTAATTCGTCAACAGTACGTTCTGTAAGGTATGGTGTCATTTTGACATCTAATTCGGCGGTATTTTTTGCCACACCGTTTAATAATTCACGAAAGTACTTGGCATCAACGCCTTTCATATCTTGTTCTGCAATAAAGCTGGACTCAACATCAGCAAGATCGTTTTTAGAAACTTGCCAAGAGTAAATTGCTTGTACCGCGCACTCTCTTGCTCGACGACGAGGATTAATTAATGCCACTAAATTACTCCTTAATTGCTTTAATAATATTTAGCATTTCCAGTGCAGTTAATGCCGCTTCCGCACCTTTATTACCCGCTTTAGTGCCTGCACGTTCAATGGCCTGTTCGATACTTTCAGTAGTTAAAATACCAAATCCAACAGGAATTGTGTTATCTAAGCTTGCACTTAATAAACCTGAACTTGATTCACCAGCAACAAAATCAAAATGTGCAGTGCTTCCACGGATAACCGTACCTAATGCCACAATTGCATCATATTTTTTTGACTGTGCAGCTACTTTTGCGGCAAGTGGAATTTCATAAGCACCAGGAACCCAGATAACCGTAATATTTTTATCATCGACCTGCCCAATACGTGTTAATGCATCAATTGCACCACTGACTAGGCTATCATTAATAAAATGATTAAAACGTGCCACCACAATTGCAATTTTAGCTTTCGGCGCAGCTACTTTACCTTCAATTGTTTGCATATCAATTCCTTATTGATTCTATTTTAAATGCTATTTCACTTTTTTTATAAGTGAAAAATACTCATTAAATTGTATCACGAATTAAAGACTTATCCTATTGGCAAATAGCGTTACGACCAAGTTATATACAAGATATTATTTAAAAAAAATGCAAAGAATTTCACTATTGTAAAAACAACGCTTGTTAACATTAAAATTAATTTAAATTTTGTTGTCATTTTGTTTTTTATTAATAGTAACAATTTTAGTTTATTTTTATTTCGATATTCTTTTTTATACTTAAACACATGCTTTTTTGAAAATATTGTTCAAAATTGGGAATTTTATTTTATTACTTGCAAGCTATTTGGAACGAATTAAAATGGTATATAAATTTATTGAGGAGAATAGTAGTGTACATTAACAATATTCGTAATGAGTTAAACCAAGCTATTGATGTGTTAACTCAATTTGTTTCGGATGATAAAAACCTTGAACAGATTCAACAAGCAGCAATTTTAATTGCAGATTCATTTAAACAAGGCGGCAAAGTTCTTTCATGTGGCAATGGTGGTTCTCATTGTGATGCAATGCATTTTGCTGAAGAATTAACAGGACGTTATCGTGATAACCGTCCAGCTTACCCAGCGATAGCAATATCTGATGTAAGTCATATTACTTGTGTTGGTAATGATTATGGGTTTGATAGTATTTTTTCTCGTTATGTTGAAGGAGTTGGGCAAAAAGGCGATGTGCTTTTGGGTATTTCAACTTCTGGTAATTCAACCAATGTCCTTAAAGCAATTGAAATAGCAAAACAAAAAGGAATGAAAATAATTACATTAACAGGTAAAGATGGTGGTAAGATGAATGGGCTTGCCGATGTTGATATTCGTGTTCCACACTTTGGTTATGCTGATCGTGTACAAGAGATTCACATCAAAGTTATTCATATTCTTATTATGCTTATTGAAAAAGAGATGGCTAAATAATATGTGCGAATTATTGGGTATGAGCGCCAATGTGCCAACCGATATTTGTTTTAGTTTTACAAGCCTAATAAAACGTGGTGGGGACAAAGGTCCTCACAAAGATGGCTGGGGAATTACTTTTTATGAAGGTAAAGGCTGCCGAACATTTAAAGATCCAGAGCCTTGTTGCCATTCGACAATTGCGAAAATGGTTAAAGATTACCCAATAAAGTCTAAAGCGGTGATTGCTCATATTCGACAAGCAAACCGTGGCGGTGTTGCACTTGAAAATACCCATCCATTCACCCGCGAGCTTTGGGGAAGAAACTGGACTTTTGCGCACAATGGACAACTAACCAATTACCAAGATTTAGATACAGGTCTATTTCAACCAGTTGGAGAAACCGATAGCGAATATGCTTTTTGTTATTTAATTAATCAATTACAACAAAAATATTCGCAAAAACCTAGCGATGATCTTGAATTGTTTAATTTTATCAAACAATGCGCTAATCAACTAGGTCAACTAGGTATTTTTAATATGCTACTGTCCGATGGGCAATATGTTTTTGCCTACTGCACAACAAATTTACACTGGATCACCCGTAAAGCACCATTTGGTAAAGCAAAATTACTGGATGAAGATGTTGAAATTGATTTTCAACAACATACTACTCCTAATGATATCGTGACTATTATTTCTACGCTACCATTAACATCCAATGAAACATGGCATAAACTCAATACTAGTGAAGCGATTCTATTTAAAGATGGTGAAATTAGCCAATCTTTTTCATTTTAGAGTATCGTATTGGAGGCTCATTTTTAAATTGATATTGCAAATAACTTAATGTTAATAATCCAATTATAGTCAGTACTATCCAAGGAATATGTGGAAACCCTATTTTTATTGCTACATCATATAACCAGCCCGCACCTGTATAACCAATAAATCCACCTAAGGCGAGCCCTAAACGGCTAAACCCCATATAGCTACCTTTTGCTTTTGGGTTACTGAGCATTGTTGATAAGGTTTCTCGTGCTGGTTCAGCTATAATAGCGCCAAAATAAAAGAGCGCAATAAGCGATAATAATATTGATAATTGTGTGGTAAAACCAATAATAATAAAGGCCATTGACATCAAAAATAGACCAAATTTGAGACGCTGATCTAACCTGAAACGTTTTTCACTCCAACGAGCAAGAGGATAAAGAAGTAAAAGTGAAATCCCAGCTTGAATTGCATACATCCATTTTACATAACTAGGACTACCTGATACGCTTGTAATTGTTAAAGGCAACATTAACATAATTTGTACCCACAACACATAATACCCCGTTAACGTAAGAACATAACGTGTAAACTTCTTATCTTTTATAACCATTTTCATACCGCTAATAATAGGCGTTTTGCCAATAGCAATATGATAAGCAGGCAGAAAAAAGATATTAAAAATACCACATAAGAAAAAAATAAAAGCGCCACACCAACAGACTAAATGGAAGTCATAATCAATTAAAATACCACCAATAAGGGCACCAATAACAGCACCAGCGTTATCTTGTATCATCAATAACGATATAAATTTACCACGCTCGTGAGGGCGCGTAAATTTAATCGTCAACCCCATTCTAGGCGGATCAAACAGTAATCCTCCTAACGCTGAAAATAAACAAGAAAGTAATAATAACCAAGGATTGCTAGCAATTGCCATAAAAATAAAACCAACACAACGTAAAAACAGGCCAGCAACAATCATAGGTTTTGCACCAAAACGATCAGCAATAGCGCCACCAATAATACCAAAACCTTGTTGTACAAATTGCCTAAATCCTAAGGCAAAACCAACAAATAAAGCACTCCAACCCACTTGGCTAACAAAATGAGTGGATACAAGTGGGAAAACAACATAAAAACCTAAAATAATAAACAGATTATCAAGCAGCAATATTTGTCTGCCTGCTTTACGTATTTGGGATGGTATTGGCATTTATTTGACTCTTTCAGCTAAATATCTTTGATAATCAGGTATCTCAATGTCAACTTCCTGCGTAAAAATAGAAGATTGAATTAATGCGTTAGCTGTAGCTTGATTAGTAGCAACAGGAATATTCCAAACCGTTGATAACCGTAAAAGTGCTTTGACATCGGGATCATGAGGCACCGCATTAAGTGGATCCCAAAAGAAGATTAAAATATCAATTTTACCTTCAGCAATTAAAGCACCTATTTGCTGATCGCCTCCCATAGGACCACTAAGCATTGGCGTGATATTTAGCCCTATTTCTTGCTTTATTAATGTTCCGGTGGTACCCGTGCCACATAAATTATGACGAGAAAGTTCCTCACGATTTTTTCTGCACCAATTAAGTAAAGAGTCTTTCAAATGATCGTGAGCAACTAAAGCAATATTCTTTTTAGCTGGCAATTTGCGTGTGGTATAAAGCATTATTATTATCCTGATTTATTATTATTTTCATAATTTTTTAACAGAGTATTAGTTAAAGTGCAAGAAATATTTAATTTGTAAAAGATAATAAAAAAGGCACCGAAGTGCCTTTGTAATATACCAAAATTTAATCAATTAAAATTGATAAATTAAACCAAGTGCCACTGTATCTTTGGTTGTGCCGTTGATTTGTGATTTTGTAAATGAACCGTCTTCATATAAAGCACGACGTGCACCAATGTCATTTTTATCTAACAAGTTGATTTTATAATCGATAATAGCTTGTAGATTTTTGTTAAAGTTGTAGGTTAAACCAACATCAACATATTTAGCTAAATCATTACCTTTAAGTCCTGCATCACTTGAATAACTAGATGCATCCTTAACTTTATGTTGGATATAAGCAACTGATGGCGTTAAACGTCCTACTTCAAAGTCAATGCCATATTGTGCAACAAGTTCATAACCTTTGGTTTTTAAGTCATTAGCACGGTGAATAGATGATGCATTATCCCAACCATATTTTTGCTTGCCTTGAATATATAATGCCGCTAAATAAAGGTTGGCGTTATTATATTTTGCACCAGCAGACCATGCTTTAGCATCTTTATGACCACCAGTTTGTGCATAACCCGCACCAACTGATAACCCCGTATCAAGCACATCCCAATCAACAACTGAACCCCATGCTTCAGCACTATCATTTTTATCATCATCACGCGTATGGTTATTTAAATGACTAGTTGAGCTATTATCGCCATTATCCGCATATTGAACAGCAAAACGTAAGCCATTTGCTAAACCAAAGAAATCTGAATTACGATAAGTAGCAACGGCTTTTGTTCGAGCGGTTAACGCATAAAGATCATTATTTGAAGCATCACCACCAAATTCTGGTAAAACATCAGTATAAGACGTTAATGTTTTTAACACACCATCATTGCGGCCATAGTCGAATAAACCAAAATCACCAAGGTTCAAACCCGCAAATGCATAACGCACTTCATTATCGGAATTAGTACCTGTTTTAGCTTCGTATTCCCAACGACCGTAACCCGTTATGCCGTCAGTTACTTGAGTTTGACCTGACATACCTAAACGTGCTGTAGTGTTATCACCTTCACCAGTTTGATTATTACGATCAGTGATATAATTTAATGCATAAACTCGACCATAAAAGTCGACTTTATTACCATCTTTATTCCACACTTCGATAGAAGCGTTTGCAGCACCTGCAACTAAAAGCGCAGGAATAGCGATTGCTAATAGATTACGTTTCATTTTTACCCTCATAGGTGTTTTATTTTATTAGAGATGCAAATTACTTTGCTTTGGTTTAATAAATAATTGTTAATAAATAACAATTATATTATTACTGTGACATCTATTTTTATTAGATTAAATAGATCTTATTGTACATATTGCCTATTTAACAATAATAATTAGATTAATTCTGCGAATTTACGATTATTTTAATACTTAATGTAATTTTATTTAAGAACAAAATGTGCTTTTAGATTGGAAGGAGTTTAAGAAATAAAAAAGGCACTTAGGTGCCTTTTTTATCAGTATAAAACAATATTAGAATTGGTAAATTAAACCAACACCTAACACGTCTTTAGTACCTGGTTTAGTATCGTGACCACGTGAATTTTCAGTATTTGAAGCTGCACCAAAATCTTTACGATCAAGAAGATTGAATTTATATTCAACAATCGTACTAAAGTTTTTGTTTAAATCGTAAGTTGCACCTACAGATACATACTTAGCTTCTGGTGAATTGAAACCTCTATACTTCCAACGGTAACCATATTTTGAAAAATTATCATAATCAGAAGATTTAACTTTGTGTTGAACATAAGCTAGAGAAGGAGTTAAACGACCAACCTCAAGATCGATACCATATTGAGCAACTAATTCAAATCCTCTGACTTTTAAATCTGTATCTCTTAAACGATAGTAGCTACCATCAGCTATTCCATAAGTACCAACCGCATTCTTATGTTTGCTTTGGAAATAGTTAGCGCCTAAATATAAATTATAGTTATTATATTTAAGACCTGTTGCCCAAGTACTTTGACGGCTATCACTTTTTGAAGTTTGAGCATAACCTGCACCAGCGGTTAAACCAGTGTCAAAAATATTCCATTGAATATTCGCACCCCAAGCTTCTTTCGATCTACCGTTAATACTATCTTTAGTAGTACCAAATACAGGGTCTAACCATTTTTTATTCTTAATATCTTTAACTGCATCACCATTATCGGCATATTGTAATGCAAAGCTGATATCATTAGTTAAACCAAAGAAGTTATTGTTACGGTAAGTTGCAACAGCTTTAGTACGTTCTGAAAGAACATGCCATTCATTGTTTGCAGCATCTCCACCAAATTCTGGCAATACGTCAGTATAAGCAGTAATTGCTTTTAACACACCGTCATTACGACCATAATCGAATGAACCAACATCACCAAAATTTAAACCAGCAAATGCATAACGCACTTCATTATCATCAGAATTTTTACCAGCTTTCGCTTCGTATTCCCAACGACCATAGCCACTTACGCTATCAGTGATTTGAGTTTCACCTGACATACCTAAACGAGCTGAAGTATCATCACCTTCGCCTTTTTGACCACGATCAGTGATATGGTTAGCTGCTTTTACTCGACCGTAAAAATCAACTTTATTACCGTCTTTGTTCCAAACTTCGATAGATGCATTTGCACCAGCTGCAACTAAAAGTGCAGGGATAGCGATTGCTAATAGATTACGTTTCATTTTTTACCCTCATGGTTATTTTTTTAAAAAGACACATCCCATAAGTTTAGTGTCATTTTTGTTTAAAAATTCTTCATCCGAAAGATAATTATATTTAGATTATCTTTATTCACTTTTTACAGTATAGTAAATTATGTATAAATTTTTTTTAAAATCAAGCGAACTTTTAATTAAATGTGATGTCTAACCCCAAACTCAATCCTGTTAGATTATTTTTTAAGCAATTAAAGATTAAAATTTGTTAATTTTTAATTCTAATCAAACTTGGGAGGACTTTCGATTAAATTAAAAATTGGCATTACGTGGCGTTCTTGGGAACGGGATTACGTCGCGTACATTTTGCACACCAGTCACATAAACAATTAAACGTTCAAACCCAAGACCAAAGCCTGAATGTGGCACAGTGCCATAACGACGTAAATCACGATACCACCAGTAATCTTCTTTTTTGAGCCCTAATTCATCCATGCGTTTATCTAACATATCTAGACGCTCTTCACGTTGTGAGCCACCAATGATTTCACCAATTCCTGGGGCTAATACATCCATTGCTGCTACCGTTTTACCGTCATCATTCATTCGCATATAAAACGCTTTAATGTCTTTAGGGTAGTTTTTAACAACTACTGGTGCTTTAAAATGTTGTTCAGCTAAATAACGTTCGTGTTCTGATGCTAAATCAATTCCCCAACTGACTGGATTTTCAAACTTAGCATCACAGTTTTGTAATATTGTGATAGCGTCAGTGTAATCCACTTGCGCAAAATCAGCTTTAATAAAGTTTTCAAGCCGATTAATGGCTTCTTTATCGACATGCTGAGCAAAAAATTGCATATCATCAGCTCGTTTTTCAAGTACCGCTTTAAACACATATTTAAGCATGTCTTCAGCCAGCTTTGCATTATCATTTAGATCAGCAAAAGCGACTTCAGGTTCCATCATCCAAAACTCGGCTAAATGGCGCGTAGTATTTGAGTTCTCTGCCCTAAATGTTGGACCAAAAGTATACACTTTAGAAAGCGCACAAGCATAAGTTTCAGCATTTAATTGCCCAGAAACAGTTAAAAACGCTTCTTTACCAAAAAAATCTTTATCAAAATCGACTTTACCATTATCTGATTTAGGAAGATTTAATAGATCAAGCGTTGAAACGCGAAACATTTCACCCGCGCCTTCAGTATCAGACGCGGTAATAATTGGGGTAGATAGCCAAAAAAATCCACGTTCATCAAAAAACTGATGAATTGCTTGCGCAAGCGTATGGCGCACACGCGTTATGGCACCAACAATATTGGTTCTTGCACGTAAGTGTGCTACTTCTCGAAGATATTCAATAGAGTGACGTTTTGCTGCCATTGGGTAGGTTTCTGGGTCATCAACAAATCCATATACTTCTACTTGCGTTGCTTGCAGCTCATATTGTTGACCTTGACCTGGTGATTCAACCACTTTACCGGTGACTTTAACCGAACAACCTGCCGTTAAACGTAAAACATCTTGCTCATAATTAGGAAGATCTTTTTCAATAACGGCTTGGATAGGATCAAAGCAAGAACCGTCATAAATAGCCAAAAATGAAATACCGGCTTTAGAATCACGTCGAGTTCTTACCCAACCTTGAACAGAAATTGTGCTACCAACAGCAATTTTGCCTTGTAACACATCAACAATAGATGCAACTGAGTTCATTTTAATTATCCATCTCTACATTAATTAATTTGTTTAAGTCATATTTAAGTAATATAAATATATTCTAAGGTTTATTCCGTAACTAAATGGAATTAGTCAATAAGAAAATCTTTATCACTGATTTTTTATTTTAATATTAATAATAGGCTAATGATTATCAATACTTAACACTAAAAGTTCGTTTTAATTCATCAATAAAAGCTAAATCTTGAGATATGGTTTTACCAGGACTGTCTGATAATTTAGCAACGGATTGATTATTACACTCTGTTAATTTGATGACAATATTCAATGCTTTCGTATTGGCCTCTTTAGAGGGAATATCGCAAGCTAAAAAACCACCTACACCAAAAGATAATTTTACCCGATGATTAAAATGCCGATAAATATTAAGTGCCTTATCAAAATTTAAACTGTCTGAAAATACTAATAATTTTGTTTTAGGATCGATACCTAACTGCTGATAATGGGCTATTGCCTTTTCACCCCATTGAATTGAATCACCTGAATCATGACGCAATCCTTGATAATGCGAAGCAAAATGAAGATCAAAATCCCGTAAAAATGCATCCATCGTAATACAATCAGTTAAAGCAACGCCCAAATCATCGTGATATTCATCTAACCAAACCTGCAATGCATTTTTTTGGCAATCCTCTAAATTCGGACTTAAACGCTGATGTGCTTGAAACCATTCATGCGCTTGAGTTCCAACCGGCGTAAGTCCTAAACGATAAGCAAGCAAATAATTACTCGTACTATGAAAATTAGTAAAATGATTTTTCAAATAACCAACAACTGCCTCTTGTACCGCAAACGAATAACGCCTACGCGTACCAAAGTCCATTAAATTAAAGTTCGACATATCCATATCGGCTGTCTTTTCATTAAATAACGTTAATTTATCTTTTAGTCGAGCAAGTGCCTCGGGAACGCCAATATTTGGCGATCGATCTTTATGCACAATTTCGCTAATTACGGCAAGTAATGGCACTTCCCATAAAATAACATCTAACCACTTACCTTCAATACGAATAACCAACAAGCCTTCTTGATTTTTGATTGTCAGTAGCTCACTATTAAAACGCCAATTTTTGAGCCAATTCAAATAATCAGGTTTAAAAAAAGGCATACGAGATAAATACTCAAACTCATCATCTAAAAGTGATAACGATTCCATTAATTTAACTTGATGAGTTATCTCATCAGCATATTTCCCCAATAAATCATCGCTACGACAACGGAACTCTGCTGTTACTGTTGCATTTGGATAGTGATGAAAAACAGCTTGTTGCATATGCAGTTTATAAGCATCTGTGTCTAATAGTGATGTAATTATCGCTGGTAACATGTGGCTTTATTGTTAATACTCTAATTAAAATGTCAAAGATTATAGCAGAATAATAATG
Organism: Gilliamella sp. Pas-s27; assembly: GCF_009795865.1. Taxonomy (NCBI): domain Bacteria; kingdom Pseudomonadati; phylum Pseudomonadota; class Gammaproteobacteria; order Orbales; family Orbaceae; genus Gilliamella; species Gilliamella sp. Pas-s27. Next base: position 13,420 of record NZ_WTEW01000003.1, on the reverse strand, counting down.
AAGATATAGATTAATTATATAATAAGATTATTTTTAATCGGTTATACTATTAACCAGATAAAACTTGAACAAAGTATAAATAAAAGGCTCTATAATAATGAACGCAACTACAACTCAATCTCAACCAAAGGCAAAATATCGTCTAGATTATCAAGCCCCCGATTTTACTATTACTGACATTGATCTTGATTTTGATTTAGCCCCTGAAATAACAACCGTTACAGCACGTAGTCATGTAATTCGAAAAAATAATAACGTTAATGATCTTATTTTAGATGGTGAAGATCTGAAATTGATTTCTGTTAATATCGATGAGCAACCGTGGCATGATTATCAAATCACAAAAACAGGATTGCTGATTCAAGGTGTGCCTGCAGAATTTACTTTAACAATTGTTAATGAAATCAAGCCCATTGATAATACCGCACTTGAAGGATTATATGTATCAGGCGAAGCGCTTTGTACACAATGTGAAGCCGAAGGATTTCGACATATCACTTATTACCTTGATAGACCCGATGTATTAGCTCGGTTTTCAACACGCATCACCGCCAATAAACAACACTACCCTTACCTACTTTCAAATGGAAATCGTGTAGCACAAGGCGATCTATCTGATGGACGACACTGGGTACAATGGCAAGATCCGTTTCCAAAACCCGCTTATTTGTTTGCACTAGTTGCTGGTGATTTTGATATTTTAAAAGATCAGTTTATTACACAATCAAAACGTAAAGTTGATTTAGAAATTTATGTTGATAAAGGTAATTTAGAACGCTCACATTGGGCAATGACCAGTTTAAAAAATGCCATGCGTTGGGACGAAACGCGTTTTGGACTTGAATACGACTTAGATATCTTTATGATTGTTGCGGTTGATTTTTTCAATATGGGCGCGATGGAAAACAAAGGTTTGAATATCTTTAATTCAAAATATGTACTTGCCAAACCACAAACCGCAACAGATGATGATTATCTTGGTATTGAAGGCGTGATTGGTCATGAATATTTCCATAACTGGACAGGCAATCGAGTCACTTGCCGAGACTGGTTTCAACTCAGTTTAAAAGAAGGCTTAACTGTATTCCGTGATCAAGAGTTTAGTGCCGACCTAGGTTCAAAGGCCGTTAAACGAATTGATGACGTAAAACTGATGCGAACCGTGCAATTTGCCGAAGATGCTAGCCCGATGTCTCACCCTATTCGCCCCGATCAAGTTATCGAAATGAACAATTTTTACACAGTCACAGTGTATGAAAAAGGTGCTGAAGTTATTCGCATGATGCATACATTATTAGGTGAAGACAAATTCCAAGCAGGCATGAAACTTTATTTTAAGCGCCATGATGGTAGCGCCGCAACTTGTGATGATTTTGTTTCTGCCATGCAAGATGCTTCTGGTATCGATTTAAGTCAATTTAAATTGTGGTATAGCCAATCAGGTACTCCTGAATTAACGGTAACTGATAGTTATGATGAAAAAACCCAACAATACACCTTAACAGTTGAGCAATGTACAAAGCCAACACAAGATCAGCAGCAAAAACAAGCCTTACATATTCCTCTTGATATTGAATTATACAAAAAAAATGGCGATATTATTGCATTGCAACATCAAGGTAAGCCTGTTCACCATGTATTAAATGTAACCAAGGAAAAACAGCAGCTTGTATTTGACAATGTCAGTGAAAAACCAATTATTTCATTATTACGTGATTTTTCCGCTCCTGTAAAATTACACTATGATTACCAAGATAATGACCTAATTTTTTTAATGCAACATGCCACTAATGCATTTAGTCGTTATGATGCAGCACAAATGTTACTGGCCAAATATGTCAGAATAAATGTCCACAATTACCAACAAAATAAAAAGCAAATATTGCCAGAAGTTGTCATTGACGCTTTTAGAGCTGTGTTACTTTCTGATTCAATCGATCCTGCATTAATTGCTCAAATATTAACGCTCCCATCTGAAAACGAATTAGCGAATTTATTTACTGTGGTTGATCCGATTGCTATTCATCAAGTACGTTTGTTTTTCTTAACACAATTTGCCAATGAACTTTATGATGAGTTATTAGCAGTTTACCGCCACAATAAAACAACACAATATCATATTGAACATATTGAAATTGCCAAACGCTCACTTAAAAATTGTTGTTTATCTTTACTTGGATATGCTGATAATAAAACGCAAATTAATTCACTTGTTACTCAACAATATCACCAATCCAATAATATGACCGATTGTTTAACTGCCTTGAGTATAGCTGTAAAAGCTGAACTTGATTGTCGAACTGAGTTATTGGCTAACTTTGATGACAAATGGCATCAAGATGGACTTGTTATGGACAAATGGTTAACACTAAACGCAACAAGCCCAGAAAAGAATGTTCTTGCTACCGTGAAAAAATTATTAACTCACCGCTCATTTACACTCAGTAACCCAAATCGGATTCGTGCATTAATTGGAGCTTTTGTAAATAATAATCCTGTGGCATTTCACGCTGAAGATGGCAGTGGTTATCAATTTTTAGTTGAGATTCTCATTGAGTTAAACCAAAAAAACCCTCAAGTTGCCGCAAGACTTATCGATCCATTGATTCGATTAAAACGTTATGACGAAAATCGCCAAAAACAAATGCGACAATCACTCGAAGCATTACTAAAAATCGAAAATCTTTCTAAAGATTTATATGAAAAAATCAATAAAGCGTTAGAGGCATAATCTAAAACCGAGCATCCTGTTAATTACTAACAGGGTGATCTTTATCATAGAAAACAGTTGCCAAATTCAACCGGTATTTTTTTAAGCGCAGATACTACCAAACACTTTTTGACAACTATTTTGAAGGCTGATCATTATGGCAACAATAAAAGAAATAACCCCAACCAAACTAGCACAAAAATTAAACCAGTCTAATGATATTTTTTTACTTGATGTACGCGAAGCTAACGAAGTTGCAATTTGCAACATTCATGGTTCAACACATATTCCAATGAACCTAATTCCCCTTTATTTAGACAAAATTCCGGATGAAGTCGATATTGTTATTTATTGCCATCATGGTATAAGAAGCCTTAATGTCGCCAATTATTTAGTTGAAAATGGCTTTGATAGCGATTATCTTTACAATCTTACAGGTGGTATTGATGCTTGGGCTTTAATGGTTGAAAAACAGATGGCAAGGTATTAAATCGCCCGTAATGAAACGGGTGATTTATCTAAAATTATTCTTGTGGCATCACCCAATAGCCATTTTGATTATGCGTTTTCATATAATCTTTAAATGATTGGGATTGATAAATACGTTTAATATCTTGTGCCCATTGGCTATTTTCATTCCCCTCATTAACAACAACCATAATTTCTAAGTCTGGGATGATGGTTTCTGAAAGAAGAGCTCTATTTGAATCAATATTGGCAGAATAAACAATACTGCCAGGAATTACCGCAAAATCTAGCTCATCTAATACACGAGGAATATTAGCAGAATCCATTTCAATAATATCAATCCCTGCGATATTTTCAGCTATATCATTTTTGCTAGCGATAATAGGATTTGTACTCGTTTTTAACTTTATCCACCCCGCTTTTTCTAATAAATTATATGAACGAGCAGCATTAGAGGCATCTTGTGGAATTGCAACTTTAGCGCCAGAAAAAACTTGCTTTAATGAGGTATATTTATTCGAAAATACTGCAGCAGGCACCGATGGTACATGTACAACTGATTTTAAATGTGCTTTGCGTTGTGCATTAAATACATCCATATAAGCGGTATGTTGTGCAACGGTCAAATCAATACTGCCCTCGGTTAAAGCAATATCTGATTCAAGCAAGTGTGGGAAACTAACTAGTTTAACTTTATAACCCTCTGATTCAAGTATTGGTTTAACCGCATCATTAAATAAATCATTATAAGGTCCAGGTGATACGCCCATGTTAATTTCTTTTTTAGTTTGATTATTCGCTTGGGTTGTTGAGCTATCACAAGCCGTAATTAAGCTTGTCGAGCTAACTGCGAAGATAAGAACTATATATCTAAAAAATTTCTGTTCAGTAAAAAATGCTTTCATAAAAAATACCTCTATAAATTGTAAACACTAATCACTGTAGCACAAAAAAAGCAGTTCATTTATTCCAAGTTATTCTATCTTATAACTTTTAGGAATAAGATATAAAAAACGATTATTAGAGCCAAAAACTAACCTATGCTACTGTTAAAAAAACTACATCGTTAGTTGATTATCTAAATAGTCAACTCAAATTAAACAAATAGGTTACAAATAATGATTAGGTTTGAAAATGTCTTTAAACAATATAAGCGAAATGGCGTCACTACCCAAGCATTAAATAATATTAATTTAACCATTGGTAAAGGTGATATTTTCGGTATCATCGGTTATAGCGGTGCAGGTAAAAGCACATTAGTTCGATTAATTAACTTTATTGAAAAACCAACCCAAGGTAATGTCATTATTCAAAATCAAGTTCTTAACCAATTATCAAATAGTGAATTACGTAAAATAAGACAAAAAATTGGCATGATTTTTCAGCATTTTAATTTATTAGAAACAAAAACTGTATTTGAAAATATTGCAATGCCACTAATTTTACTTCGAGAAAATAGACAAACCATCAAAAAAAGAGTCAACGAGCTTTTAGCGTTTGTTGGATTAAGTGAAAAAGCAAATAACTACCCTAAAGAGCTATCAGGCGGACAAAAACAACGAATAGGTATTGCTCGGGCTTTAGCAAATAACCCCGATATCTTATTATGTGATGAAGCAACTTCAGCACTTGATCCTCAAACCACGCAAGATATTTTAGATTTAATAAAAAAAATTAATGAAGAATACCAAATAACAGTGGTATTAATCACCCATGAAATGCATGTCATTGAACAAATTTGTCATAAAGTCGCTGTCATGGAAAACGGCAAAATGATTGAACATGGTAATGTGCTCGAAGTATTTGGTCACCCAAAACATCAAACTACACAAAATTTTGTCAGTACCATTATCAACGATCAGATTCCTGCTGGTGTAGTCAAAAATTTGCTAGCACTAGAAAAAACAAAAAACAATATTCGCTTATTCAAACTTGAATTTTTAGGAAGCTCGGCATCTGAACCAGTGGTTAATTCATTAATACTTCAACAAAAAGTTGTGGTTAATATTTTATTTGCACATATGTCTGAGATTCAAAACACGGTATTAGGTAGCATGTTTGTGCAACTAAAAGGAAGCGATGATAGTATCAACGATTCAGTACACTACCTACATCATCATGGGGTACAAGTCACCGAAATTAATCATTGGGAGATCAACTAAAATGAAACAATTCAATACCATTATTGACTACTTAAGTTCTTGCTTTTCAACATCAGTTACAACAACACAATTTATTCAGGCTTGTTATGACACCTTTATTATGGTTCTTTTCTCTCTAAGTATGGGGGGGATATTTGGTATTTTGCTGGGCATCTGTTTAGTCACAACAAGACCAACAGGGCTATTAGAAAACTCACTAATTTATCGAATATTAAATCCAATCATAAACACACTCCGATCGCTTCCTTTTATTATATTACTTGTTGCCATTGTTCCATTAACAAAACTGATTGTTGGTAGTTCTTTTGGTACATTAGCGGCTATTGTACCTTTAACCATTTATGTAGCCCCTTATATTGCCCGATTAGTTGAAAACTCGTTACTTGAAGTTGATAATGGCATTATTGAAGCAGCCAAATCTATGGGAGCAACACCATTACAAATTATTTGGTATTTTATGTTACCCGAAGCCTTTAGTTCGTTAATCTTAACCATAACAACAGCCACCATAGGTTTAATTGGTGCAACAGCAATGGCTGGTGCAATTGGCGCTGGCGGAATTGGTGATTTAGCTATTTCGTATGGTTATCAACGTTTTGATACAACCGTTACCGTTATTTGCGTGATCATTTTGGTTATTGTTATACAATTTATTCAAAGTTTGGGGAACTACTTGGCACGAAAAGCAAGACATCAATAATACACAATATAAAAAAACTTAAGGTGATGATACTAAAAAAGACAAAAAAGATTTTGCTTTTCTTTACTATTATTTATCCTGAGTAAGATGGGTACGTTATATCGATAATTAGCATCATTATGATAAACAATAACTTTAATACATTTCCTTTATTCTCAATTATCAAGTAAAATAGCGACAACTTTAGATCAGTAGTGTAGGGAATCACTTTGACAAACGCATTACAGCAAAATTTGGTTGAAATTCACGACATGTCTTTTTATCGTGGAACGCGGCCTATTTATAAAAATATGAGTTTGAACGTTCCTAAAGGCAAAGTCACCGCTATAATGGGGCCATCAGGAATTGGTAAAACAACGCTACTACGACTCATTGGTGGTCAATTAAAACCACAATCAGGGAAAATTCTATTTGATGGCGAAGATGTGCCAAGCATGTCGCGCTCAAGGTTATATGAAGTCCGCAAACGCATGAGTATGCTATTTCAATCAGGGGCTTTATTTACCGATCTAAATGTATTTGATAATGTTGCTTATCCGTTACGTGAACACTTCAAATTACCTGACCCTGTATTACATAATTTGGTCTTAATGAAATTACAAGCTGTTGGCCTACGAGGTGCAGCTAAAATGATGCCATCAGAGCTTTCAGGAGGTATGGCAAGGCGTGCTGCTTTAGCTCGAGCTATTGCGCTTGATCCTGATCTAATTATGTTTGACGAACCTTTTGCGGGGCAAGATCCTATCTCAATGGGAGTTATTGTTAAGCTGATATCTGAAATAAACCAATCATTAGGGTTAACCTGCATTGTTGTCAGCCATGATGTAAACGAAGTGTTAAGTATTGCAGATTATGCTTATATTGTAGCTGAACAACGTATTATTGCAGGCGGTACATCACAACAATTACGTGATAATGATGACTTACGAGTAAAACAGTTTCTTGACGGATTGGCAGATGGTCCAGTGCCTTTTCATTATCCTGCTGATGATTACAAACTAGACCTAAGCAGAGGTATAAAATAATGTTGAATTTATTGGCAAAATTAGGACAATGGATTATTAATATCATTGCGATGATTGGCCGTTCTGGTGTTATGCTTTTTGGAGCATTAATTGGTAAACCACAATTTAAAAAACAGTTCCCTTTACTGATTAAACAATTTTACTTTGTTGGCGTTCAATCCTTAACCATTATTATGGTATCAGGTCTTTTTATTGGCATGGTTTTAGCCCTGCAAGGTTACTTTATTCTAACCACCTTTGGTGCCGAAGCAAGTTTAGGGATGATGGTTGCCCTTGCGCTACTTCGTGAATTAGGCCCTGTTGTTGCTGGCCTACTATTTGCTGGTCGTGCTGGTTCAGCCTTAACCGCTGAAATTGGTTTAATGAAAGCTACTGAACAACTATCAAGTTTAGAAATGATGGCAGTTGATCCGTTAAGACGCATCATTGCGCCACGCTTTTGGGCTGGATTTTTTTGCATGCCATTTCTAACAGCTATTTTTGTTGCGGTTGGCATTTTAGGCGGTATGTTGGTTGGGGTTGATTGGAAAGGTATTGATTCAGGATTCTTTTGGTCATCAATCCAAAGCAATGTCGATTGGTGGCATGACTTAGGAAACTGTTTCGTTAAAAGCTTTGCATTTGCCATTGCTAGCACTTGGATTGCACTGTTTAACGGTTATGATTGCGTACCAACATCAGAAGGAATTAGTCGGGCAACAACAAATACCGTTGTTTATTCATCATTAGTTATTTTGGGGTTAGATTTTATTTTAACCGCATTAATGTTTAGTCATTGAGGTCATAGACATGAATCGTAAAGTTGAAATTACCGTTGGATTATTTATGGTACTGGTTATTTGCTCAGTGCTATTTTTGTGTTTTAGAGTCGCCGATCCAACATCATTTGCTAGCCATAGCACTTATCGTGTCTATGCTGTGTTTGATAATATTGGGGGATTAAAAGCACGTTCTCCTATCAAAATTGGGGGGGTAGTCATTGGTCGTGTCAGTAATATTTCGCTAAATTCCTCGAATGGCAATCAATACAAACCTTATGTAGCAATAGATATTGATGCACAATATAACAAAATTCCAAGTTCAAGTTCACTTTCAATTAAAACATCTGGAATACTTGGAGAACAATTTATTGATATCAATATGGGCGTTGATAGAGAAACAGAATTTAATATTGACGCATTAGGCGTTGACCCTGCTGTTGTAGCCAAAGCAGAAAAAAATAAAACTCCGCCATACTTACTCGAAGGTTTTGTTGTGCAAAACACCACACCAGCCATCATTTTAGAAGATCTTATTGGTAAATTCCTTTACAGCATAGGTGGCTCATCAGATAAAGACAAAACCAACAAAGATAAAAAAGAAGATACAACTGAAAACTAAGGAGTTAACATGTTAAACAAATTTAAAACAACCATTCTTTTAGTATTAGCTTTATTATTTAGTTCTACAGCCTTTGCTGAAAACGATCCCTATAAAGAAATGCAAGTTTCTGCTGATAAACTTTTTAGCACTATGAATTCACAATCTGCTGCACTAAAATCAAACCCTAACAAACTTAAAGAGATTGTAAGAAAAGATTTATTACCTTATGTGCAAGTAAAGTATGCTGGCGCATTAATTTTAGGTAATTACTATAAAAGCGCTACAGAAGCACAACGTACAGCTTACTTTACTTCTTTTGAAAACTACCTAGTACAAGCATTTGCTCAAGCGTTATCTATGTATAATGGTCAAACTTATCAAGTTGAATCTCCTAAAGATTTAACTGGAAAAACACTTATTTCTATTCGTGTTTTATTAAATCAACCAGATAAAAATCAACAACCATTGCGTATTGATTTCCAGTGGCGTAAAAATTCAGTGACTGGCGAATGGAAAGCGTATGATTTAATTGCCGAAGGCGTTAGCATGATAACAACCAAACAAAATGAATGGTCAACAATTTTACGTCAAGATGGTATTGATGCATTAACCAAACAATTAAATGAACTTTCAAATCGCAATATAGACCCAAACGCTAAACCTAAAGGCTAGTGATAATGTCGCGAATAAAAACAGAAAAACAACAAGAAGTATTGTCTTTACAGGGTGAACTTGATGTTCACTCTTTAAATGATTTATGGTCAACACAAAGCACCATTCTAAATGGTGTAAAATACATTGATGTAGCGCAACTGACTCGGGTTGATTCTTCAGGGCTCGCGACTTTAATTTATTTTTGCAATAAATATCATGTCAAGCTCAAAGGTATCAATCCTCAGTTACAAACATTAATTACCTTGTATGATCTACAACCCGTAATCAACATTTAAAATATGTCAGGTTTCGTATGAAATATCATGCAAAAAACGCACCACAATACAGCGTTACCTAGAACCTTTTAACAAAAATAGCCCTACATTTATATTAATGATGAGTATTACTAATGAATAAACAAGAAATTATAGACAAATTAAACAGCTCACTCGAACTTGATGATATTCATGTTTTAACTGACGATGGCAGTCACTTTCAAGTTATTGCAGTGGGAGAATTATTTGCTGATTTAACTCGAGTAAAAAAACAACAAGCAATCTATGCTCCTTTGGCTGAATTTATTAGCGATAACCGTATCCACGCACTTTCTATAAAAACATATACACCTACTGAATGGCAACGCGAACGTAAATTGATGGGATTATAAATATTCCCTAAAACAACATCCCTTGAATTAACAGCATTTGCCACCATATTATGTTTAATCAACAAACTCCATTTGTATAAAGGTATTGCAACATGACCAATCCATTATTAACAAAAGCCCCATTACCCCTTTTTTCACAAATTAAGCCCGAGCATGTTTTGCCTGCTATACAAGAAACCTTAAAAAACTGCAAAAATACCATTGAAACAGTATTAAAGCAAAACAGCCAATATACTTGGGATAATTTAATTCAACCTATTGACGAAATGGACGAAAAGTTCAGTCGCGCTTGGTCACCTATTAGCCATCTTAATTCGGTTAAAAACAGCCCTGAATTACGAGAGGCTTATGAAGCTTGCTTACCACTACTATCTGAGTACAGCACATGGGTTGGACAGCATAAACCTTTATATCAAGCTTACAAACAAATCAAAGAAGGCCAACACTATGCTACTTTAAGCAAAGCGCAAAAAAAAGTTATTGACAATGCATTGCGTGATTTTGAATTATCGGGAATTGGATTGCCTGATGATAAACAAAAACGCTACGGTGAGATAGTTGCAAAACTATCAGAATTATCATCACAATATAGCAACAACGTATTAGATGCGACCATGGGATGGTCAAAATTAATTACCGACATTAAAGCACTTTCTGGTATGCCTGAAAGTGCGCTTGCAGCAGCAAAAGAACAAGCAAAAATGAAAGACAAAGAGGGATGGTTGCTTACCTTAGATATACCAAGTTACCTACCGGTCATGACCTATTGTGATAACCGTGATTTACGTTTTGAACTTTATCAAGCTTATAACACTCGAGCATCGGATCAAGGTCCTAATGCGGGTAAATGGAACAACACCGAAATCATCAAACAAATATTAACATTACGTGATGAACTAGCCCAATTACTTGGATTCAATACCTATGCGGATAAATCCCTAGCCACAAAAATGGCAAAATCAACTACTCAAGTTATCGAATTTTTAACGGATTTAGCAAACAAAGCCAAACCACAAGGTGAAAAAGAGTTAGCGGAACTTAAACGTTATGCCTATGAATTTTTTGGTGCAAGCGACATCAAACCATGGGATGTTGCTTATTATAGTGAAAAACAAAAACAGTACTTATACACCATCAACGATGAAGAATTACGTCCTTACTTCCCTCAGCAACGAGTGATAAATGGTCTATTTGAAGTAGTACACCGCATTTTTGGCATTACAGCCAAAGAACGACAAGGTGTTGAAGTTTGGGATCCTGAAGTCAAATTCTATGATCTATATACAGCTAATGGTGAATTAAAAGGTAGCTTTTATCTTGACTTATATGCACGAGAACATAAACGCGGTGGCGCATGGATGGATGACTGCATTGGTCGTATGCGCTTTACTGACGGTCATGTACAAACTCCCGTTGCTTATTTAACCTGTAACTTCAATCGCCCTGTTGGCGACAAGCCTGCCTTATTTACTCATGACGAAGTAACAACCCTATTTCATGAATTTGGTCATGGCTTGCACCATATGCTAACCGAAATTGATGTATCCTCTGTAGCAGGAATTAATGGCGTTCCTTGGGATGCTGTTGAGTTACCAAGTCAATTTTTAGAAAACTGGTGTTGGCAACCTGAAGCCCTTGCTTTTATTTCAGGACATTATCAAACCGGCGAACCACTCCCTACTGAAATGTTAGAAAAAATGCTAGATGCTAAAAACTATCAAGCAGCGCTATTTATTCTACGTCAATTAGAATTTGGGCTTTTTGACTTTAAATTACATACCCAACAAAACCCCGATATTTTAAACACATTAGCTGAAGTCAGAAAACAAGTTGCCGTTGTGCCAACTGTTGAATGGGGACGATTCCCTCATGCCTTTAGCCATATTTTTGCAGGTGGTTATGCGGCAGGTTATTACAGTTATTTATGGGCCGAGGTACTCTCTGCTGATGCATTTTCCCGCTTTGAAGAAGAAGGCATTTTTAATGCCAAAACAGGTAATGCGTTTCTTGATAACATCTTGTCACAAGGTGGTAGCGATGAACCAATGACATTATTTAAAAACTTCCGAGGTCGTGAACCACAACTAGAGGCATTACTTCATCATTATGGCATCCGCTAGTTCTAACTTAGTTCAGCTAACACAGTTAGCTGAACTGTGGTTATCCACAAATAAAGATCTTCCCTTTACATTAACACAACAAGAAAATCATCTTGCCTTACAAAAAACCGATGAACCTAAATTAGGAGCAATAACGGTGGATTTCTTATCGGGTGTAATGGCGCATCGTCGCCAATTTGGCGGTGGGCGTGGGGAAGCTATTGCAAAAGCAGTTGGAATAAAAGGTGAGTATTTACCCACTATTGTTGATGCAACAGCAGGACTTGGACGAGACGCCTTTGTACTTGCCTCACTTGGGTGTTATGTAACAATGTTTGAAAGACACCCAGTGGTTGCGGCGTTATTAGCCGATGGCTTACAACGTGGCTATCAAGACCCTAAAATCGGAGACTGGCTACAACAACGCTTACAATTGAATTATAGTTCAAGCCAAACAGGCTTAAATTCGCAACTTGAAAAACCAGACGTAGTTTACCTTGACCCAATGTTTCCACATCGTCAAAAAAGTGCGCTTGTCAAAAAAGAAATGCGTATTTTTCAACTATTAGTTGGTAGCGACAACGATGCTGACAGCTTATTAGAACCCGCAAGGCAACTCGCAAAAAAACGCGTGGTAGTAAAAAGGCCAGATTACGCACCCTTTTTAGCCAACCAAAAACCAACGGCAGAAATTAAAACTAAAAATCACCGTTTTGACATTTACACTCCCCTTTAATTCATAAGGATAAATGATTTAGATTATGCGATTAGATAAATTTCTTGCTCATCATTTAGGCATAAGTAGAACAATTGTTAACAAAGAACTGAAAGCTAAAAAAGTCACCGTCGATGGTGAAATAGTAAAATCAGGTGCTTACCAGCTATTACCGGAACACATGGTTGAGTATGATGGCTATGAAATCATCCCCGTAACCAATAATCGTTACTTTATGCTCAATAAACCTCAAGGTTATGTCTGCTCGACTGATGATCCAGATCACCCAACTATACTCTATTTTATTGATGAACCCATGCCTGAAAAATTGCATGCAGTAGGTAGGCTTGATCTTGATACGACTGGGCTTGTTTTACTAACTGATGACGGTCAATGGTCACACCGAATCACATCACCCAAACATCATTGCGAAAAAGTCTATATCGTCACAGTTGAACAACCATTACAAACTGAACTCATTGATATATTTAAAAACGGCATTCAATTAAAAAGTGAAAAATCACTGACTAAACCCGCTAAATTAAATATTATCGATCAATACCATGCCAAACTAACCATTAGTGAAGGGCGTTATCACCAAGTTAAACGCATGTTTGCAGCAGTCAATAACCATGTTGTTGCGTTGCATCGCAAACAAATAGGTAAAATAATTGTTGATATTCCAGAAGGCGAATACCGCCCTCTTACACAAGATGAAATTGACGTATTTAAATAGTTGTAACGGTATACTTTTCTTGTAGACATTCTTAGCGGGTATGATAAATCCTCAACAAAGGAGATTATCTGATGACAAGACAACTAAGTAGTGAATTTAAACGAGAGTGTGCAGAATTAGTT